>JAUZOW010000079.1 GCA_030706225.1 Bacteroidota bacterium
CAGCATGCGGAATGGAAAACAGGGAAAAATCAAATTGATTGTAAAGTCTCACAAAGTCACTCTTAAATCCGGCAGAATCTTCTACATACTTCCTTAATTGATCCTGAAAGTTTCCATCAAGCCAGGTTTTACGCGAAAAAACAGGTTGGGGTGTCGATTCAAAAACACCATTGAGGGAATTGGAATGGATAAAATGACTTTTCTTCTGCACAGAAGGGAGAACCATGATCAGAAGAATAAAAGCAAACAGGATCTTTGAGGTTAGTTTCATATTTTATGATTATTCAAACCTCACTTTCAGATCGTCAATAAAAAGGTCACTGCTTCCATTATTCTGAATATGCAAACGGAGAACTGCAAAACTATTCATTTTAGGTGGCAAATCAAACAGGAAAGTCTTTTCCATCCATTCTCCATGTGTATAAATGTCTTTCCCGAAATGAGCATTCTGTTCAAATACAAGGGTTTTGCCAAGGTAAATGGAACATGATGCTACGCCATCCAACGGGCGATTATAATATTTTAAAACATGGAAGCTGGCTTCCACCTGCCGGTATCCTTTTCCAATCAGATCTTTCGCGGGTTTTTCATAAACACAATACGGGAAAAGGTCGGCACGGAGATACAGGGCATGGCTCCCCGAATGAGAAAGTGTATCTTCAACCGGCATGGATAAAGTAAGGATTCGGTTTTCATAATCATTGGAAAAATTCTGATCCTTTTCAAACCAGGGAATAATCTTTGCTTTTTTTAACTGCCATTCAAAATGGTTCCAATCCCAGGTCGAGCCCCAGAAACATTTTTCATAATAATACATCATCTGGATGTTGAAAACCGTGAAAATTGACAGAACCAGGGCTAAAACTCCACGGAAAATGAATTTCCACCGGGTAATTGTCCATTCCAGGAAAAATCCGGCCGGAAATGAAAAAATGACATAGTATTCTATGAAAGTACGTTGGCCGTAACTGCACCCGAAGTACCACTGATGCCAGGAACCTGCCATGTAGGTCATCAAAAGGAAAACAAACAGGATCAGTAAGGAGTTCCTTTTCCTTTTCATCAACATCAAAATCAATCCGGCAAGAAATATCAATAATACGGGAGTATACAGAAATAACCCGTTAAGAGTGGAAAACCAGACTTCCAGGATCCTGGGATGGTTCCAGTCAGAAAAACTTTCTCCCGCATAAGAATAGTGGAAATAATTACCTGTCAGATATTTCCAGTAAAATAACTGAGGTAAGATGAAAAGAGTAAAAATCAGGATAAAAGTAAGAAAATACCGGGGTCGGAAAAGGTTCTTCACCCGTTGAAGAATCTCTTTCCCGGATCTGATATCCCAGAAAAAATAAAGCAAAAAAAGGATACAGTTGACAGGCCTTACTATGATAGCCAAAACAAAAGAAAGGCAGATCAGGAAAAAAGCTCCGTAATTATTTTCATCCTTTAGGAACCGGTCAAGAGAAAACAAGAAAAGCGAAAAAAGAAAGAAGGAATAGACATGCGACATGAGAGGTTCCGAAACCGTATAATATATCAAGTTGGTAGCAAAATAGATCAGCAGGGTCGTAATACAGGCTGTTCGTGATGAAAATTTCCGTTCCAGCATTTTTTTCAGAAACCACAATCCAAACACAAGATAAATAATGGCGCTAAATCCCATCATCCTGTGAAAGAGCGGTGCAAAACCGCCCATTAACGAAAGTCCCGAAACAGTAGAAATCAGGCAGGAAATCCCGAAAAAAGGAGAAACCATCAGGGAAACGCCATACGGATACTTTGTATTGACTTTATGATTTATTGTATCCAACTGAAACCCGAATCCTGTTTTTTCATCAATTCCTGCAGGAAAAAGGTTAGGATTGAAGTGATAGAAAAACACCGAAGGCAGATAAACATAATAACCTGCTTTATCGCCATAGATCTCACTTTCCCAGTTGAGATATCCCTGGTTGATATGGATCTTCAGATAGAGCCCCAGTGACAGAAAAAAGATAAGCAGAAAAAAAGCAGCTTCCTTTAATTTTCGCTGTGCCGGATTCTGGTATTTCATTTATTTGAATTTCATGACGATATCGTCAATATAGATTCTTTGCTTACGGCCTTTAAAATTCCAAAGATACGAGGATACCATGTCACCGGCAGGCACCCATTCAGGAATCGTGAAAGTCGTATCCACTTTTGACCAAACATTAGGTTTTTTAATAAAATGATCTGCCTTTACAAAGTGATAATCATGAACTTCGCCTTTCCAATTTTCAATGCTGCATACATAGATGGCTCCTGTTTCAGGATTGGATCCGGGATTGATCCAGAATTGCAAGGAAACTTTTCGGACAGGTTTTTTCAGAATCAGCTTCAGGGGTTGATAAAATTTTTCGGTAAAAATCATACCTCCGTCCACAAAACCTGCTTTTGACCCGGAATGAACGTTTTCTTCACAGGGAATTGTCTTTGCACATTCATAATTTTCAAAATCGTTTTTATATGTATAGGTTTCACCTGGCCATACATACAAACCGGCAAAATCCAGGCGTTTCAGGTAATCATCCCATGACCACACGGAAGAGGTATTCCAATCGTAATGATACACCAGTTTCAGGCTGTAAAAAGAAGAAAAGAAGATGAACAACACAACCATGGAACGGATGAACCGGTTCTTTATTTTTCCGGTTTTTTCAATGAATACCGCGAAGGGAAAGGCCAACAGTGAATAATACTCGGTAAAAGGTCTGGATCCCATGCTTCCCCCGAAAAACCAGATATGCCAGGATGCGAAGAGATAACTGATCAGAAGGAAAAAACAACCGATGAATATGCCGTTGGGAATCTTCTTCACAATCATATATATGATGCCTGCAATGAAACAAAAAACCAGCGGACTGTAAAGGAACAATCCGTTAAGAGGCGCAAACCAAAGTGGAATGATCTGCGGATCTTTCCAGGCAGAGAACGATTCTCCCGGATAAGAGTAATAGAAGAAATTGCCGGAAAGATATTTCCAGTATAACAATTGGGGAAGATATATTATAAAAAAAATCAGGAGGAAAGCAGCAATATACCTGAACCTGAAAAACAGCCGGAAACGTTCACGAATATCTTCCCGGGATCTTACATCAAGACAAAATGCCCAGATGAGCAACAAAATATTTGTCGGGCGGATCAGGACCGCCAGGGATAAGGTTATCGAAACCAGAAGAAAAACAGTAAAGGAATTTTTATCTCCGGAAAGAAATTTTTTCAGCAGAAAAAGATAAAGCGAAAACAGGAAAAAGGAATAAACATGTGACATCAACCCGTCCCTGAACCCGTAATAATAAAGGTTTGTTCCTGCAACAATCAGAATAACAACCAAATAAGGAATCTGTTTCCTGAAATAATTATCTAAAAACTTTTTCAGGAAAAACATTCCCAGGATCAGATAGAAAACGGCCGGGAATACTGTCATTTTCTCGTAAATATCCGAGAATCCGTCAGGTTGCAAGTTTTGTTTAACAGCAATAGCATGGGTGACAAGGAAAAACGGGGAGACCATCAGCGCAACTCCATATGTGGTCTTAATGATGAGCTTGTTATCCGGATAATGCAGTGTAAACCCTTTTGTCTTTTCATCAATTCCTTTCGGAAATTTATTCACATCCCATCCATAAATAAATGTTGCAGGCAGATAAACATAATAAGCTGCTTTGTCTGCATAGATCGGCCCGGGTCCCGAGCGGTTGATAAAATTAATATTCCACCCCAGGAGAATTCCAATTACCAGAAGGAGGGTAAAAAATGCCAGGTCAAATCCGGTTTTCGATGAAATTTTTCTGTTATGCATCATTTCCTGGGTTCAAACATATCGATCCGAAGGTCATCCACATATATTCTTGATTTTCCACGATAATACATATAAGCGGTAAGCGTATCGTCAGGAGATGAGCCGGACGGAGTCACATAATTCATGGATACCGGATTCCAGATCCCCCGATGAAGCTTCAGATCTTCAAAGGAAAGGAATCTGTAACGATACAATATCCCTTTATGAACGGAAGTAATTACAAGTGTTGCGGGAATTTTCCGGGATGTATCCGTAAATAATACGGATGCCGATATTCTGAATGCCAGTCCTCCTTTCTGGGGAAGATTCCCATAACGTGAAGAGAAGGATGGCGTATACAGAGAAGTTGGGTCAAGCCGGAATGAATGAGAACCGGACCGGAAATATTTTTTGACTAAACGATCTTTATATTTTGCTGTTGTATCTTCAAAATCAAAAAAAGCTGTCTGTCTGATTTGAAACCTGGACAGATCTTTCAGGTATTGGGCGGTATCGGGATCCCCGTTGTTCAGTTTCCAAATCTCTGTTGCTGATAGCCGGGTTTTCCCGAATAGCTGTATATACTGATTCCCTGTAATATGTGAAGGATCCAGGATGTTTTTTTGGAACTGAAATGTCTGGAAAAGATTCAGCAGAATTAAGCAAAGAACTATAGCAATCACAGGAAAGCCTTTCTTCCAATCCAGCTCATTCAGAAAACAGGCTACAGGTAAAGCCAGGAGTGGATAAAATGGTATGAACAATTTTCTTCCCAATTCATCGTAAAAATTATATGTACTCCAGCTTGATATAATCAGAATGGAAAGGAAAAGTATTCCGAATGTTGCATAGAATACTCCCGGATACCGTTTTGCCAGGAAATAAAAGCCGGGAACCGTAATCAGAACAACAGGTGTATAGACCAGCCATCCGTTGTGCCATGAGAATAGTGCCTGGGGAAGATACAATCCGGGAAAATGCAGGTTCCCTTGAGGATCATATCCCGGATAGTGGAACCATTCATTGAAGGAGTGCCAGAAAAAAGCCATCAAAATGATTGGAATTGCTGTTGTACCCAGCAATATCAATATTTGCAGAATATTCTTCCTGTATTTATCTCCGGCTGAAAGAAAGCTTTTCTTATCAAAGCAACTCCATATGAAAGGGAAAAAAATAACCAGGAAGTCTGATGGGTTCAATAAAATAATTGTCCCGGCGGCCAATCCGAGTAATGTCGAATTCAGAACATTCATCCGGTCATGCCATCTCATGGTCAGCCAGATCAGCAGAGCAAAAAGGGTAAAACGGTAAATAACCGGAGAGGGAGACGAGCCAGAAACCAGTTGAAAATAGTTAGTTCCCAGAAAGATTATACCCAGTGAAAAGAAAGTAATCCATTTCCCGGTGAATTTACGGAGGATTTTCCACAGGAGCCAGATTCCTGCGAAACAGGAGATAATATTCAGTGTGACAAGGAAAAAATTCATTTAAGATATTTCCTGTTGAAAAGATTGTATTTCAGCAGGCACCACACTGACCGGAATGCATCCTTCATTCTGATCTTTTTCCCTTCCTCATAAGTTCTTCCGTAATAAGAGATCCCGACTTCATAAATCCGGATTCCTTTAAAACGGGTGATCTTGGAAGTTACTTCCGGTTCAAAGCCAAACCGTTTTTCTTTCAGAAGAATCTTTTTCAGGATATCTGAGCGAAAAAGCTTGTAGCAAGATTCCATATCCGTCAGATTCAGGTTGGTGAACATATTGGATATGAAAGTGAGTAAATGATTTCCTATGGAGTGCCAGAAAAAAAGAATGCGATGAGGATTTCCACCCATAAACCGTGAGCCGTAAACAACATCGGCATGTCCATCAAGGATCGGTTTAAGCAGAAGGTTAAATTCAGCCGGATCATATTCCATATCGGCATCCTGGATGATAATATAGTCACCGGTTGCCAGTTCGATGCCCTTATGGATTGCAGCGCCTTTCCCCATATTGACAGGCTGATTGAAAGATTTAAATTCCATTTCAGGGTGATTCGCTATATAATCCAGAATCAGTTGTCCCGTGTTATCCCTACTGCAATCGTTTACAATAATAATTTCCTTTTGAATATCCAGAAGTAATTTCACTTCCAGGACTTTGTCAAGGATTGAAAATAATGATTTCTCTTCGTTATATGCAGGAATAATGATACTAAGCTTAGTAACGGCCATAATTCAGGGACTTTATGAGACAAAATTAAAATAATTTCCCAATGGGTCAATTATTCCTGGAAATAAACCCTCTTCACCCTTCTGGAAATGCCAGTCAGGACCTCATAAGGAATCGTTTCCAGATCTTCGGCAAGTCTTGTCAGTGGATAAAAATCACCAAACACGATCACTTCATCACCTTCCCTGACCGGAGTTCCGGATGGGTCGTTCCAGATTTCTGTAATATCGGCAGCACAATTGTCCATGCTGATATTTCCGATAAGAGGTGCTGGTTTCCCATGAATGAAGACCCTTCCTCTTCCATTTCCCAATCTCCTGTGTAACCCGTCAGCATATCCGATAGGAATCAAGGCAATTCTTTTATCGGTATCGGCTATTCCTTTCCGGTTGTATCCAATGGTTTCGCCGGCATTTACTTTTTTTATCTGGGAAATTACAGATCGCAGGGTGCTGACATTTTTCAGTTTGGATTGCTCTTCTTCGTCGAAGCCAATCCCGTAAATGCCAATTCCAACCCTTACCATATCCATTTGTGCTTGTGTAAACCGGGTAATACCGGCCGAATTCAGGATATGGCGGAGGAAAGGATATCCCAGGGCATTTCGTAGTTGCGATGACATGGATTCAAACACCCGGATCTGCTCCAGCGTAAAATAATCCTCAGCAGGATCTTCACTGCCTGCCAGATGGGAAAAAGCCGACTGAACGCGAATCGATGGATTTTCTTTCAGCCGCTCAATCAGATCATCCAGTTGTCCCGGCATAAAACCAAGCCGGTGCATCCCGGTATCCAGTTTAATATGGATTTTCATTGGGTCAAGCGGGTCATGGTGATTGCGTGAAATAGCATCTTCAAGAAATCCAAGTACACGAAGATTATAGATTTCCGGTTCAAGATTATTAGACAGCAGAAGGTCATAACTTTCCTGTTCGGGATTGAGAACCATAATGGGAAGCGTGATCCCTGCTTTCCGCAGTTCGACGCCTTCATCGGCATAAGCTACTGCAAGATAATCGACCCGGTGGAATTGCAACAAACTGGCGATCTCATAACTTCCGCTCCCGTATGAAAATGCTTTGACCATGACCATTGTTTTCGTTTCCGGTTTTAGCTTGGAACGGTAATAGTTAAGATTGTGTACCAAAGATTCCATGTTGACTTCCAGAACGGTTTCATGGACCCGCTGCTGCAGCAGGCGGCTGATCTTTTCAAATTCAAAGACACGGGCGCCTTTCAGAAGAATGGTCTCGTCACGGAATCCGGTCTGTTTAAAATGTTCCAGAAATTCTTCCGTGGTGCTAAAAAATGCTTTTTCCATCGGGAATTTGTCTGCCTGCGATGAAATCTCTTTCCCGATGCCAATGAACCGGTCAATTCCTTTGCTTATAATAATCCCGGCAATTTCTTCATAAAGATTTTCCGGCTTTCGTCCGGTTTGAAGAATATCCGATAAGATCAACGTTTTCTTTGGATGCTGCTTCTGAAGATTAAGAAAATCCAATGCAATCATCAGCGAGGTAATATCTGAATTGTAAAAGTCATTGATTACCGAACAGCGATTGATTCCTTCCTTAAGCTCAAGCCTCATGGCTACAGGAACAAGCTTCAGAAACCTTTGAACAATCACTTCCGGTTCATACTTCAATATCAGCATTAAAGCGAGGCAATGAATTGCATTTTCAATGGAGGCATCATCTGTGAAAGGAACCGTCAGGGAAAAGTCCTTTTCACCATAAAAAGCAAATATTCTGCTGTCAGAGATGTTTTTCTGAATTTCTCTGATCACAAGATCGGCATCCTTTGTCCGGCCCCATGTCAGAGTTTTTTTATGCTTTAGAAAATCCGACTGAAGGATCGCTTCATGGATCGGTAAATGATCCTTGCAATAGACAATAGAATCGCAATTTCTGAAAAGATCCAGTTTTTCCCTGATTTTAACTTTCTGATCGGGGAATCCTTCATCGTGTGCGCTCCCGATATTAGTAAACAAGCCGATGGTAGGATGAATGACAGTTTCCAGCCGGGACATTTCTCCGGTTTGCGATATTCCTGCTTCAAAGATGCCCAGGTCATACGATGAGTTCATATTCCAGATGGACAGAGGAACTCCAATCTGGGAATTATAACTTTTAGGATTCCTGACTATTTTCAGATCTTTACCCAAAAGCTGGAAAAGCCATTCCTTGATAATGGTCTTTCCGTTGCTCCCGGTAATTCCGATTACCGGATAAATGAACTGTGACCGGTGATAAGCAGCTAAATCCTGAAGCGCTTTCATCGTATCAGGAACGAGAATAAAGTCGGCTTTTATGGGATCCTTTCTTTTTTCCGGGACAGGAAGCCTGGAGACCACAAAGCATTTTACTCCTTTATTGTATAATTCTTCAATATAACGATGTCCATCATTCCGGGGTGTGACCAGAGCTATAAACAGGGTTTCTTCAGGATCCAGCAGCCGTCGGCTGTCGATCAGCAATTCCCTGACTGGTTTTTCGGTATCCCGTTCATGGAAAAGAATTCCATGAACGATATCTGCAACCCTGGGGGACGTATATACCGGTTCCATTATGAATTATTATTATTTTGCTCATCAGGAGAAGGCGGAGCAGCAGGAGCTGGATTTTCCGGGGATGTTTTAGGTGTTTGATGATTTACCATACGATTAGCCAGCATTTCATCATAAACCATACGGTTATTGAAAATATCGCAGGCCATATACAAAGCTTTCCGGAAAGATTCCGGATTGGCGATATTTTTCCCTGCAATGTCATATGCCGTTCCGTGAGAAGGACTGGTTCTCACATAGGGTAGTCCTGCCGTAAAATTCACACCGTCGTCGAATGACAGCAGTTTGAACGGAAGCATTCCCTGATCGTGATAAGTAGCCAGGATTCCATCAAATTGTTTGAAAGAGGAAGATCCAAAGAATCCATCGGCAGGGAATGGTCCAAAAACCAGAATATCCTGGTCATATGCCTTCTGAATAGCCGGTTTCATCACATTGATCTCTTCATTACCCAGCAATCCATCATCTCCGGCATGAGGATTGAGAGCCAGAACGGCAATTCTGGGTTTAAGAATCCCGAAATCCCTCATCAGGGATTGATTCATTATCCGGATCTTCTGAATGATCAGTTCTTCCGTGAGAGATTCCGAAACTTTTGAAAGAGGCAGATGCGTGGTAATCACACCGATTCTTACTGTATCGGACACCATCAGCATCAAATAATCCTGTGAATTGAACTTATTTGCCAGGTATTCGGTTTGACCTGGAAACTGAAATCCAGGAGATTGAATATTCTTTTTGTTTATCGGAGCGGTTACCAGAACATCAATATTGTTATGGATCAGGTCGTCAGTTGCCATCTCCAGGGCCATCAGAGAAAGTTCTCCGGCATTCTGAGCAGATTTCCCAAGATCCACCTTTACCTCATCTTCTAAAATATTTACAATATTGGGTCTCCGGGCATGAGCCATATCTGATTTCTTAATCAGATTGAAATTGAAATCATTAATATTAAGCGTCTTACGATGATATGATGCCACTTTTGAAGATCCATAGACCACGACTGTATATTGTTCCATAAGTCGTGGATCCTGGAGGGTTTTTATAATGATCTCATAGCCAATGCCATTGATGTCTCCGTGGGTGATCCCAACCCGTATCCGGTGTTCTTTTTCAGGAACCTGGTTCATAGTAATGTTTTTACAAATTTAAATGTTTTGTTTTGCCAAAGCTATGTGGCGTATAAAATCAAAGATCAACCTGACTCCTGTACCGGTTCCGGCCTGTCCCCTGTAAGAATCTTTCTTATCCAGGAATGCGGTACCGGCGATATCAAGATGGATATAAGGATAATCCGTAAATCTTTCCAGAAATTTGCCGGCAGTGATTGCTCCGGCTTCAGCAACACCTGAATTTTTAATGTCGGCAATATCCGATTTAATCCATTCACCATACTCTTCCCACGCAGGGAACTCAACCAGCCTTTCAAATACTTCCCATCCGGATCTTTTCAGATCTTCCAGCTCTTTTTCTGCTTTTACCTGCATGGCAACGATCCCGTACCTTCCCACTGCTCTCTGGGCAGCGCCGGTAAGTGTAGCCAAATCGACTACCAGGGCAGGGTTGAATTTTTTCGCATAATGCAGCGCATCGGCAAGAATCAGCCGGCCTTCCGCATCGGTATTCGCTACCTCTACGTTTAATCCGCTGTACATTTTGATTACATCTCCCGGAACAATGGCATTCGGCCCCGGACGATTATCGGTAGCCGGAATCAGTCCGACGACATGAACCGGCAGCCTGGCTTCTGCAACAGCACACACAGCCGTTGCCACTGCTGCAGCTCCCGACATATCATCTTTCATGGTATACATCGAATCACCGGGTTTCAGGTTCATCCCTCCGGAATCGAAAGTTATTCCTTTGCCGACAAAAACATACGGATTCTTGTTGACCGGTTTTTGAGGTTTCCATTCCAGGATCATAAAAACCGGCGGTTCCTGGCTGCCCTTGTTTACAGCAAGCAATCCACCCATTTTCAGGGTTTCAATTTTTTTCAGCTTTAAGACTTCAGCAAAAGCGCCGGCATCATGAGCCAGCTTTTCAACCTCATCGGCAAAAACGCCGGCTGTCAGATAAGAATTCGGTTCATTTATAAGATCGCGGCATTTATAGACGGCTTTGCAGGTGACATTCAGGTAATCCAGCCATTCAGCCGGCATTTTCGGAGAATAAACAGAGACCTTTTCAAGGGTATGCTTCTTTTCATCTCCGGTTTTATATTGTATAAATTGATAATTTCCCAGAATCAATCCTTCAGCCCATGCTAAAAACTCTTCAGGGGTAACTCCTGCATTATACAAGATAACCTCACGAGATTTATTTTCATTCAGGGCAGATGACAGTGAATCCCCTGATTTTCTCAGAGATTCATTTCTCTTAAAGGGATCTTTTTCCTGTGGAACAATCTGGACAAAATTCCAGCTATTCAGCCGGTTAAAAGAAAAGAATTCCTTTTTATCCTCTTTATTCCACTTTTTAATAAACTGCAATTCTTCGGCAGAAAAATATCCGGTAGGTAACGTTTTCAGGTCTTTACAAATGAAAACGATACTGACATGTGCCGGGATCCTGGATATTTCTGAAACAGGCAGCATCATGGTTTTTCGTAATTTTGCGTTTGATAAATGGCAAAGGTAATAAAATTTGCCCTTTTCAGAGTTTTAGTATCATCCTTCATTCATGAGCAAAGAAGCGATTATCGGGAAAGCCCTTCGCCGGGAATTCCTTACTGTTGAGGAAGGAGCTGAACTTTTCAGGACACTGCCCCTTGGAGAACTGATGATTGCCGGGAATGAGATCCGAAAAACGCTCCATCCGGGAAAAGAAGTCACCTGGATCATCGACAGGAACGTGAACATCACGAATGTCTGCATTTCAGGTTGCCGGTTTTGCAACTTCTACCGTCCTGCAGGAAGCCCGGATACCTATATAACACCCATGGATGAATATTCCAGGAAAATAAAAGAAATGGAATCGCTGGGAGGCAACCAGCTTTTACTTCAGGGAGGAATGCATCCCCATCTTGGAATTGAGTTTTATGAAGATCTTTTCCGGGAACTAAAACGCCGCTTTCCAAAACTGAAGCTTCATGCCCTGGGTCCCCCGGAAATAGCCCATCTTGCGAAACTCAGTTCTCTTTCCTTCAGGGAAGTGCTGAAACGTCTTATGAATGCCGGGCTTGACAGTCTACCTGGTGCCGGTGCTGAAATTTTGTCTGACCGGGTCAGGAAAATTCTCTCTCCCGTCAAATGTCCGGTAACAGACTGGCTGAATGTCATGCGGGAAGCCCATAAACTTGGGCTGACCACTTCAGCGACTATGGTATTTGGCCATATAGAAACTCTTGAAGAACGCTTGCAACATATGGTATATATCCGTGAAGTTCAGGAGGAAAAACCTTCCGGATCTAAAGGATTTCTTTCCTTTATTCCCTGGCCATTCCAGGACAAAAACACGGTGCTCCGTAAAAAAGACGGGATCATCAACCGGGTAACTCCCGAAGAATACATCCGGATGATTGCCATCAGCCGGATCATGCTGCCAAATGTTCCAAATATCCAGGCTTCCTGGCTGACTGTCGGAAAAGAAACAGGCCAGATGTGTCTTCATGCAGGAGCCAACGATTTCGGATCTATCATGATCGAGGAAAATGTAGTCTCCGTAGCCGGAGCTTCCTACAAATTTGACTCCGCAGGAATTTGCAAGGCAATCCTTGAAGCAGACTTTAAACCCTGCCGCAGAAACCAGCAATTTGAGAAGATGGATTGACGGGATTACCCGGTAACCCGGTTCTTTACGACAAAAAGTTCCTTTGAATCCAGATCCATGGCAACCAGGTTCCCAAGAAAAGTATTATGC
>JAUZOW010000008.1 GCA_030706225.1 Bacteroidota bacterium
GGCGTTCCTGACTATCTCGGGTATTCAAAGATTGATCAGCTTAGTGATATTACCCGGACAAGTTACACCGATGACAATTACGGAACCGGGTTAAATCAGGGAATCAAGTATTGTTATCTTGTAGTTGCGTATTACGGCGACAATGCCGAAAGCTATGCTTCCAATGAAGCCTGCGCCCAACTAAAAAAGGATGTTCCCGTAATCACTAATGTCAGTGTCATCGAAACCAGCTCTGCCAATGGTTCCATGTATATCGCCTGGTCAAAACCGACACAACTTGATACATTACAGGCCCCAGGACCGTTTAAGTATATTATCCGAAGATCCGCTACCGGAACCCAAGGATCTTATATCCCCATTGACTCTCTTTCCGGCCTGAACGATACGATCTACACAGATCATTCTCTTAACACGCTGAATAACAAATACATCTACATCATAAGCCTTATCAATAACACACCCGGTAATCGTTTTCTTGTCGGTTCATCACAAGCCGCCTCCTCTGTCTTTCTCCAACTTTATCCTACTGACAAAAAGATGAAGCTCCGCTGGAATAATGATATGCCATGGACAAATTACCGCTTTGATATTTTCCGCCGGGATCCGGGTTCACTGGTTTTTGATTCTATCGGAATATCAACCCTTCCTGCTTACGATGACTTGAATCTTGTCAACGGACAGGAATATTGCTATAAAATCCGTAGCGTGGGAAAATATTCAGCCGGGGGATTTATTGAACCCATCGTAAATATGTCACAGATTACCTGTGCCATTCCGGTCGATAATATCCCGCCCTGCCCACCTGTCCTGCATATAACGACCGATTGCCAGCATTCCGTGAATTCTCTGAGCTGGACCAACCCTAAGGATACATGCGGAAATGATATTGCAAAATATTACATATATTATTCTCCTTCATTGGCGGGTTCGCTGACAGTGATGGATTCTATTTTGAATGCAGAAGATACTGTTTACCAGCATAAGCCCGACCAGTCGATTGCCGGATGCTACGCAATAGTGGCCGTTGATTCCGTCGGAAATCGCAGTGAAATGAGCAATACCATTTGTATCGACATCACCGCCTGTTCTACCTATTCTCTTCCTAATGTATTTACCCCCAACGGTGACGGAAAGAACGACTATCTTGTACCTTTCCCTTATACTTCCGTAGAAAAGATCGATCTCAGCGTTTTCGACAGATGGGGGAAGAAAGTATTTGAGACCCATGAACCGGATATCCGCTGGGATGGGAAAGACATGACTACTGGTCAGCCTTGCAGCGATGGAGTTTATTATTATATCTGCGATGTCTATGAAGTAACATTGGCAGGAAATATCAAGAGAAATCTTCATGGATCAGTGACTATTCTTCACTAGTCAGCATACAACAGATTCTTACTATTTTTCATTACATTTGCGCTGTGAAAAAGATCCGTAACTTCTGTATCATTGCCCATATTGACCATGGAAAGTCTACACTTGCTGACAGACTTCTGGAATTGACTCATACGATCACTGACCGGGAATACCAGGATCAGGTACTGGACGATATGGACCTGGAACGTGAACGGGGCATTACCATCAAGAGTCATGCGATCCAGATGGATTACAGTCAGGATGGTGAAGATTATGTGCTGAACCTGATAGATACTCCCGGGCATGTTGATTTTTCATATGAAGTTTCCCGGGCTATTGCAGCCTGTGAAGGAGCTCTCCTGGTGATTGATGCGACTCAGGGTATTCAGGCTCAAACCATTTCCAATCTTTACCTGGCCATCGAACACAACCTCACCATTATTCCGGTCCTGAATAAAATCGATATGGATAATGCCATGGTCGAAGAGGTAAAGGAACAGATCGTTGATCTTTTAGGTTGTGATCCGGATGAAATCATTGCAGCGAGTGCAAAAATGGGAATTGGCATTGAAGAGATCCTGCAGGCTATTGTGAACCGGATTCCGCCTCCAAAAGGGGATCCGGATGCTCCCTTGCAAGCATTGATCTTTGATTCGGTATTTAATTCCTTCCGTGGTATTGTTGCCTATTTCCGGATCTTTAACGGAACGATTCATAAAGGAGACCATGTGAAATTCGTTCACGGAGGCGCCGATTATAATGCGGAAGAAATCGGGATTTTGCGTCTGAAGCCACAGCCCCGTGAAGAATTAAGCGCAGGTAATGTCGGATACATCATTTCCGGAATTAAAACCAGCCGGGAAGTTCAGGTCGGTGATACGATTACTCATTACGATCAGCCCTGTGAAACTGCCATTGAGGGTTTCAAAACCGTAAAACCCATGGTTTTCGCCGGGATTTATCCTATAGATGCCGACGATTATGAGGAATTAAGAGATTCGCTGGAAAAACTTAAGCTTAACGATGCTTCCCTCACTTTTGAACCGGAATCTTCCGCTGCTTTGGGATTCGGATTCCGTTGCGGATTCCTCGGTCTGCTTCATATGGAGATCATTCAGGAAAGGCTTGACCGTGAATTTGATATGGAGGTTATCACGACGGTCCCGAACGTATCATATAAGGTTTATACAACCAAGGGAGAAATGCTCGAAGTGCACAATCCCAGCGGACTTCCGGAAATCACTACCATCGATCATATTGAAGAGCCTTACATAAATGCCGACATTATTACCCGCGCAGAATATGTTGGCGGCATCATGAAGCTCTGTATCGATAAAAGAGGCACCTTGAAAAACCAGGTGTATCTTACAACCGATCGTATGGAACTGAACGTTGAGCTTCCTCTGGGAGAAATCGTTTTCGATTTTTATGATAAACTGAAAAGTATTTCTAAAGGCTACGCTTCTTTCGACTATTTCATCTCCGGCCATAGGCAGGCAGATCTTGTCAAACTTGATATTCTGTTGAATGGCGATTCTGTGGATGCATTGTCCACCTTGCTTCACCGCGACAACGCTTACGATTTCGGCAGGAAATTCTGTCTTAAGCTGAAAGAATATATTCCCCGTCAGCAATTTGATGTAGCCATCCAGGCAGCCATTGGCGCCAAAATCATCGCCCGTGAAACAGTCAAGGCTGTCAGGAAAGATGTAACGGCAAAATGCTATGGCGGAGATATCACCCGTAAACGTAAACTTCTTGAAAAGCAGAAGAAAGGGAAGAAACGGATGCGACAGATCGGAAATGTGGAAGTTCCACAGAAAGCATTCCTTGCTGTTTTGAAATTAGATTAAAAATATGATCCGGCTTGTAACAAACCGGATTTTTTTTCGTCTTATACCGAAATAAAATCAATCCGTCATGAAAAATTATTCAACTTTTCTGAAACCTGTCCTGGTTTCACTTTTTTTGCTGTTTTCCGTAGGTCTTATCCAGGCACAAAGCGAAGATAAACCTTATCATTCATCAAAAGCGGATTCCATTGTCTGTTCCCGCCATGGTGTCCATATCGTCAAGAATGGGCCTGATTCTATGGTAATTGTCGTCAACAAACACGATGTACCGGATTTCAGGCATAATTTCTGTCATTCCCACAAACACGGGTATCATAAATTCAACGGACACTGGGCAGGCATTGACCTTGGGATCAATGGGTATGTCAATGATAATTTCAACATGGATCTTCCTTCCGAGTATAAATTTTTAAATATTAATACAGCAAGTTCCTGGCAGGTGAACCTGAATCCTTGTGAACTTAATTTCAATCTGATCCGGAATCATTTCGGATTGGTTTCAGGACTTGGTTTTCAAATCAATAATTATGTCTTCAGCGATAAGAGTTATTATTTAAGCAGCGATTATCCTTCAATCACGGCATTTCGTATTTATGACCAGAATGGGAATCCTGTCGGGCTTAAAAAAAGCAAGATGGTAGTTTGCTGGGTGAATATCCCCCTGATGCTTGAATATCAGACTAACAGTCACTGCTTCTCAAACAGCTTTCATATTTCAGCCGGTGTGATTGGCGGAGCAAGAATCGGACAATACACCAAGCAATATTATCCTGCTGCCAATACAACTTATTACCTGGAAGACCTGAACGGCTATCCTGCCGGCTCATTCACAACCAATAAGGAAAAATCCCATGATCACAGTCAGTATCATCTGAATCCCTTCAAGGTTGACCTGACCGCCAGGATCGGATGGTCATTCCTGAATTTTTGGGCTGATTACAGCCTCACCCCAATGTTCCAGGATAAACAAGGTCCGGAAATTTATCCGTGGGCAATCGGAATTACTTTACTGGGTTGGTAATTCAGTAATTTAGTGTTTTGTACCCACTTCGACCATAACCTGCTGATCAATCTTCAGCCCAAGGAGGCTGGAGGCTTTACCCTGGTTTATGGCGATCTCCATGAGGCCGGAGGTGCTGAATAAAGCCAGCATCTCCCCTTCCACAACATCTTTGTAAGATTTACTGATGGTATTTATGCGATAAGCTGCTGAGCGGAAGGAGATGGCGAAGTCCTGTTTCTGGACAAACGAATTGAATAATTTTTCGGAAATATTGGTAAAGGCATTTTCGTAGTTATCGATGTAAATTACCTTCCCTTTGATCATGTTCCCGTCAATAACCGGTTGGAACGATATCCTTTTTAACAGGTTGGTTTTCGGATGCCCCAGCTCTTCAAGAGGTTTCCCTTGTGCAATGTGGCAGGCAACCTTGACAAATACATCCCGGCAGGGAAAAGTGAAATAATCCGAATCCTGCAGGACATCCAGATCAATGATGGTTTCCGGTGGTTCATCGAAGATGAGGGAAAAAATTCCATTATCGGCTGCGATGAAATAGTGGCCATCATAAACCGCCAGTGTATGAGGCGTTTCAATGGATGCTTCAGAATTAATACCCAGAATATGAATCGTTCCTTTAGGGAAATTCGGATAAAAATGACGAATAATGAAAGCGGCCTGGTTCAGATCAAATGGCGTGATATCATGGGACACATCGACTACTGTGGCATCCGGCAACTGACTGTATATTGCACCTTTTACAGCAGCCACATAATGATCTTTCCAACCCCAGTCCGTGGTAAGAGTTATTACCGGCATGAAAAAAAATAGCGTAAATTTGTTGAATCAAAGGTAGTAATTAAAATGGGTTGATGAGCGAAAAAATTATCAGCATCGAATCGCATCATCCTATGGATATTTTCGGGGTGAATGACCAAAACCTGGAAATTGTGCGAAATGCATTTCCAAAACTGAAGATCATATCCCGTGATAATTTTATTAAAGCCATAGGTGAAGAAAGTGAGCTGGCAGAATTTGAGCATCGGTTTGCTTTTCTCCTGCTCCATCTTGATAAATTCGGGAAACTAACCCGTGATGATATCTTCCAGCTTTTAGGGAATGAGCCGGTTCCGGCTCCTGAAAACCCGGAAGAGCTTTCTGATGTTCTGGTTCACGGGAAAAACGGTATGCTGATTCGTGCCCGTACACTTAACCAGCGCCGGCTTGTTAAAAGTATCGGTGATAACGACCTGGTTTTTGCCATTGGTCCTGCAGGGACAGGAAAAACATATACTGCCGTAGCTTTAGCAGTGAGAGCTCTCAAGAACAAAGAAATCCAACGCATTATCCTCACACGTCCCGCAGTGGAAGCCGGTGAAAGCCTTGGATTCCTCCCGGGCGATCTGAAAGAAAAGCTCGACCCGTATCTCCAGCCTCTCTATGATGCTCTGAAAGACATGCTCCCTCCGCAAAAACTCCTCTCATACATTGAAGACGGCACAATTGAAATTGCACCTCTTGCTTTTATGCGCGGACGCACATTGAACAATGCCTTCGCCATCCTCGATGAAGCCCAGAATACAACCCCTCTCCAATTGAAAATGTTCCTTACCCGTATGGGCGCATCTGCCAAATTTATCGTTACAGGAGATATTACCCAGATCGATCTTCCGAAACACCAGACTTCGGGATTGGTCCATGCTCAGACCATTCTGAAAAATGTTCCCGGAATCGGCTTTATTTATCTGGATCAACAAGATATTATCCGACATAAGCTGGTATCGAGAATTATTCAAGCCTATTCAGAAATAAAAGGAAGTTGACAATAATCTTTATAAAACAGAATAAATCTTTTAAAAACATTGATTTTCCATATTATGCAAAACGTCATTGTAAAAACCGATTTTCACTTTCCCGGACAAACCAGAAAATACACCGGAAAAGTTCGTGATGTATATACCATTAAGGATCAGTACCTTGTCATGATCGCTTCCGATCGTATTTCGGCTTTTGATGTTGTATTGCCGAAAGGCATTCCATACAAAGGTCAGGTATTGAACCAGATTGCCTCTTATTTCCTGGATGCAACCGCCGATATTTGCCCGAACTGGAAAATAGCCAGCCCGGATCCGATGGTAACCATCGGTAAATTCTGCAAACCTTTCCCGGTGGAAATGATTATCCGTGGGTATCTGACGGGAAGTTCATGGCGGGCATATAAAAACGGCCAGCGTCAGATTTGCGGAGTTCCCATTCCCGAAGGAATGAAAGAGCATGAAAGATTCCCTCATCCCATCATCACACCTACCACAAAAGCCATGGAAGGTCATGATGAAGATATTTCCAGGGAAGAGATCATAAAACAGGGACTGGTTTCAAAGGAAGATTACGAACTCATTGAAAAATACACGCTTGCTCTTTTCAAAAGGGGATCTGAAATGGCTGCCAGGAAAGGCCTGATCCTGGTAGATACCAAGTATGAATTTGGAAAAGCTGATGGAAAGATATATCTGATCGATGAAATCCACACTCCGGATTCCTCCCGTTATTTTTATCTTGAGGGGTATGAAGAACGTCAGGCAAAAGGTGAACCCCAGAAACAGCTCTCCAAGGAATTCGTACGGGAATGGCTTATGGCTAACGGTTTTCAGGGAAAAGAAGGGCAGAAAGTTCCCGAAATGACAGATGCCTTTGTCAACCAGATCTCCGAACGTTATATCGAGCTTTACGAAGGAATTGTTGGTGAAAAATTCCAGCGGGCTGATGTTTCCAGTATTCTGGAAAGAGTTGAAAAGAATATCATAAACTGGTTAAAAGCCAACCAATGATCCCATTCAGCCCTCCCCGTATTGACCAGAAGATCCTGGACGCTGTTTGCGACACCCTCCGTTCGGGATGGATCACGACGGGACCGAAAACAAGACTTTTCGAAGAAAAGCTTACGGAATTTTCCGGTAATGCTGCTACGCTCTGTGTTAATTCAGCTACTGCCGGACTGGAGATCATCCTTCACTGGTTCGGGCTGCAAGAAGGCGATGAAGTCATCGTCCCTGCTTATACTTATTGCTCTACAGCTAATGTGGTTGTACATTGCGGAGCAAAAGTCGTTTTTGTCGATTCCGGAGAAGATTTTCTTATCTCTCTTAAAGCCATTGAAAAAGCGATCACGCCCCGTACCAAAGTAATCATGCCGGTGGATCTGGCCGGTTTTCCCTGTGATTATGATGAAATCCTTTCCCTGGTTAAACGGAAAGAAATCCGCGCCCTGTTTCAACCCCGGAATGACCGGCAGAATCAGTTGGGACGGATCATGGTCCTTTCGGATTCCGCTCATTCACTGGGCGCCTGGTATAAAGCAAAACGTGCCGGAAGCCTTACAGATGTGACGGTTTTTTCCTTCCATGCTGTCAAGAATCTTACGACAGCTGAAGGTGGGGCTGTATGTTTGAACCTTCCCGAACCTTTCGACAATAATCAGATTTGCAATGGTCTACGGATCAAATCGCTTCACGGACAAACCAAAGATGCGCTTTCCAAGATGCAGATCGGTTCCTGGCGCTACGATATCATTGAGCCCGGCTTTAAATGCAACATGACTGATATTCAATCGGCGATGGGACTTGTTGAGTTGGAACGGTACGACAACGATATGCTGGCAAAAAGAAAGCATATCTTCCAAGAATACGACAAGGTTTTTTCAACGTATGGTTGGGCCCAGCTTCCCGTTTATGAAACGGAAGAAAAAAAATCCTCCTATCATGTTTACCTTCTCCGGATCAAAGGGATCACGGAAGAACAACGCGACAGGATTATCCGGAAAATTTTTGACCGGGAAGTGGCAGTGAATGTACATTTCGTTCCTCTTCCCATGATGACTTATTATAAAAATGCCGGATACCGGATGGAAGATTATCCGGTGGCTTATGATAACTATTCGAGAGAGATCACTTTGCCTGTCTATTATGACCTTTCAGATCCCATGATAAAGGAAGTTACAGATGCTGTTATTGCTGCTGTAAAATCCGTGATTTCATGATTCGCATTTTTGATATCCTCTTTTCGTTTTTGGGGCTTTTGCTTCTCTCCCCCTTATTGCTGATTCTCGGCATTGCAGTCTGGGTCAGTTCGCATGGAGGTATTTTCTATTTCCAGGACCGTGTCGGGAAAGAGGGTAAAAATTTCCGCCTGATTAAATTCCGGAGCATGGTTCCCGGAGCCGACAAAGGCAGTGGACTGACCATTGGTGAAGGAGATCCTCGCATAACAACGGTTGGAAAGTTCCTGAGACGTTACAAGCTGGATGAATTACCCCAGCTTTTCAATGTCCTGACAGGAGAAATGAGTATTGTAGGGCCACGTCCGGAACTCCGGAAGTATGTAGATCTTTATACACCATCACAAAGAAAAGTGCTTGAGGTAAGACCGGGAATCACCGATTATGCCTCGATTGACTATTTTGAGGAGAATGCAATCCTGGGATCTGCTACCGATCCGGAGAAAGCCTATATCGAAGTAATCATGCCGGCAAAGATCAGCCTGAATATGACCTATATCTCCAATCCATCGGTCTTCAACTATTTCCGGATTATCTGGAAGACTATAAAAAAAATTTTCAGTTAAGGGATCAGGATAAGTTTTTTTGCAGTGATGTAATTTCCCGACCGGAGAACGGAAAAATAAGATCCGCGCGGAAATTCAGTTGCATTCCATTTAATGTTATACGTGCCCGGATCCAGTGTTTTATTCAGGAGTATCACTCTTTTTACACCCATAACATCATAAATTGAAAGTTCGATAGGGGTTTTGGGATACCTGATTTCCACCGGGATCGTGGTAACATCCGAAAAAGGATTTGGGTATCCGGCAAACAGCATTTCCCCGAAATTTCCCTGATTCCCGATAATATCATCAGTAGATTGAGGCATTCCGGCATTTACCCAGGCAGTATAGATCAGGCAGGCAAGGGAAAGAGACGCATCCTTGAATAACCGGATAGTAAAATCTTTTGACTCTCCCCAGAAAGCATTATAATACGCATCGGAACTGGTACTTCCGGTGGCAGCTTTTGCATCTGCATCTGCTTTAAGCAATGTATCAAGCCGGTCGTATGAGTAATAAATCCTTGAAAAAATAAAAGCGGTTACATCTGTAACGTACCATGCGTTATCATCCGGGTAAACAATCTGGTCGTCAAAACGATCGATCAGGTGTGTTTCATATCGTGAGTGCACTCCTGTATTCCCCGAATATTGCCCGTTATAATTACGGGTAATGTGAAGAGGCTGATGGCCATCGGCAATATAATGCCCAAGATCTGCTGCAAAAAGAGCTGCTTTGGTAAAATCCTTCCGCTGGAAACAATTTTGCAAAGAATCGTAGGCAGTTACAGCGGCCCAGGGCAAAATACCATTAGCACTCACAAAGGAATATCCATATGAAGAAACCAGTGAATCATAATTCTGTGGAATAAATCCTGTCTGGTTAAATTCCAGGTAATTGTCAATGTTTAAAAAATGCTTTTTGGATTCAGAAGGGTCCCATGATTTGCGGTAATCGGCATCGGAAGCGTGTTCTGCCAGGGTAATAGTCCATGATGCCTTTAAAAACGACATCTGGGAAGGCAAAGACGCTGGTGCATGTTCATTTATCTTTTTATGTCCGGTATTTCCCCAACTTGATAATAAAAGGGATAAAGCAATACAAAGTGGAATAAAAGCAAGTTTACGGAGTTTAAATTTTATCAGATTATTCATTCCAATAATAGCCATTAAAAGATTACAAAATCACAGAATATCCTCGTCTTCCCCTTTGGGAGTCAAAACATGAAGGATTCTTTTAATAGAATCCATTTTCCCCTGATCTCCCTGCTGGGTATAAGAAACGATCAGTCCCTTGAACCAGCGTCGTATAATATCAATATTTGAACAGGGCATAAAATATGATGGATCCAATTTCATTTTGAGCTGATAAATAAAAAGCTCGATTTCCCTTCTTGTGAAAATATTCCCTTTATTGAAAGGATCGATGTAAAACAGGACATCCTCCCCGGAAGGTATTGCAGTGGTCAGTCCGGAAGTATATGCCAGTATAAAATGCTGAGGCAGGTTAACCCCGTATACAGGAATCTTCAGTTTCTGGGCAATAATAATATAAAGCATCCCAAGTGTGAGGGCATTTCCCTGATGACTTTCCAGCAAGGTATTCAGATAAAAATTCCCGGGAGAAAACGGATTAACCTTATTGGACTCAAACCCTTTTATCTTGTAAAGAATATGATTGAGAACTTTAATATTCTCAAGGGCCGTAAGGTTATCGTTCAATTCCAGCCAGGCGTCCAACTTCATTTGCTCAATATCGATAACGAGCTTCCCTTCATCCAGAGAAGGATAATGGATCCGGCTGGCAAGTAAATACCCTTTCAGGAGATCGGAGGAAGAAGTTTCCATCCAGATCCGGAATTCACGGGATAATTCATCTTCCCGGATATCCTGCATTATTTCAAGTGCCCTTTCCCGGATCAGGGAATCCATAGTCTCGAAAGTGGTTTTTTCAAGTACAGGAATAGCTTCAGCACCGTAAGAAAAGATCCGGATTTTGATACGTGAAAAAACCTCTTCATCCGGCTCATCCAGCAGGCTGATCAATGCAAGTAGTTGATTTTTATCAGAAATCTGTTCCATAATCCCTGAGAATTAATCAGGAGTTAATTTTCCCAGAACATATTCAATCAGCTTTTGTATGGCCTCATTGTGATTTCTGGAATATTCATGAGTTGCACGGTTTGCAAGCAAAACGCAAACCGTCACTGCACGATGCCCGAGCAAACGGCTTAAGCCATAAAGAGCAGAAGTTTCCATTTCGAAATTAGTAATTCTCCATCCTTCATGCTGGAATTTGCGGATCTTTTCAAACAACTTCGGATCCGACTGAGCAAGCCTGAGACTTCTTCCCTGGGGAGCATAAAACCCGGGAGTGGTCGCGGTAATCCCTTTCAATGGAATATCTGCGAATATATTCAATAACTCTTCCGATCCTTTGACAATGTATGGACGGGAAAGAAGAGGATTCCATCCTGCGTGTTTCAGGAATGCTTCCTCCATGTTGGCTTCAAACATTTCGGATGGAGAGTGATAGAAATGAATGAGGTTATCAAAACCCAGTCCAAAGGAAGAAAGGACAAGGGAATGGATGGGCATATCGGCATGAATCGCTCCGGAAGTACCTACTCTGATAATTTTCAGCGAACGCCGGTCAGACTTTGGTTGCCGGGAGTTAAAATCGATATTAGCCAATGCATCCAACTCATTCATGACAATATCCATGTTATCGGTGCCAATACCGGTGGAAAGGACTGTTATTCGTTTTCCTTTGCACATACCGGTGCATGATACAAATTCACGATTTGCAGATGTAAATTCGATACTGTCAAAATGATGATAAACCTCAGGTACGCGGCCCGGGTCACCTACAATGATGATGGTATTAGCTAACTGATCCGGATGAAGTTTCAAATGAAAGATCGAACCATCCGGGTTGATCATCAAATCCGTTTCAGAGATTGTAGCCATACTAAAGTTATATGTACAAAAATACGAATAATCGCATTGATTTGAAATGCTTATTTTTGTTGCATGGATGCAGAAATTATTAATATTGGCGATGAATTGCTTATCGGGCAAGTCATAAATACAAATGCTTCATGGATGTCAGAGCAACTTAACCTTGCCGGATTCGGGGTTAGTCGCGTGACGGTAATCCCTGATTCAGAAAAAGCCATCATCGAATCGCTGAAAGAAGCGGAAAACAGAACAGAGATCATCCTTATCACAGGAGGGCTTGGACCCACAAAGGATGATCTGACAAAGAAAGTGCTTTGCGAATACTTCAACACGCGTCTAATTTTTCATGAACCCACTTTACGGGATATTCAGAGCTTATTTGATACCCGGGGATATAATGTCACTCTTTTAAATCGAACGCAGGCTGAGATTCCGGAAATGTGTACTCCTATTCCCAATACATTCGGAACTGCTCCCGGAATGTGGTTTGAAAAGGGGAAAGGAGGTAAGACCATTGTTTTTATCAGCATGCCCGGCGTTCCTCATGAAATGAAAGCCATGTTTACCGCGTGGGTAATTCCGCATTTGAAAGAAAAGTTCATTTCACAGGTGATTTTTCACAAAACAATCCTTACCCAGGGCGTCGGAGAATCTTTTCTTTCCGATATGTTGGAAGACTGGGAAACGCACCTTCCAGAATGCATTTCGCTTGCGTATCTGCCTCAACCCGGTATCGTTCGGCTTCGTATGACAGCAAGAGGCGAAAACAGGGAAGAATTGAGAAAGATAGTTGACAATGAAGAGCAAAAGCTGAATAAAATCATTCCTCAATATATTTTCGGGTACGATAATGATTCATTGGAAGATATAGTTGGAAAGCTCCTTGCAGAAAGAGGGCTGACGGTTTCTACGGCGGAAAGTTGTACCGGAGGCTATATTGCTCATTTGATCACACGTATCCCGGGAAGTTCGCGCTATTTCAAAGGAAGTGTCGTCGCATATGCCAACGAAACTAAAATGAATATTCTGGGAGTAAAAGAAGGTGATCTTGGCCGGTACGGCGCTGTCAGTGAACAGGTCGTCATTGAAATGGCAGAAGGTGCCCGGAAGAAAATGAAAACCGATTATGTCATCGCAACTTCCGGAATTGCAGGACCGGATGGGGGTACAAAGGAAAAACCTGTCGGAACTGCCTGGATTGCCATAGCAACACCGGGAAAAACTCTTTCAGGCCATTTTATGATGGGAGAAGAACGTGAAAGAAATATCCGGAAAACAGCTTTACAGGCTTTAAATATGCTTCGGAAAGCCATCCTTGGAATTGAATAAAGATATTTTTTTCCAAAAATCATTTGCTTATACAGAAAAATTTCCGATCTTTGCACTCCATTTTTAAAAGATTAAAACCGAATCGCTATGTCTAAAGTTTGTGAGATCACCGGAAAAACAGCAATCGTTGGAAATCACGTATCGCATTCAAATATAAAGACAAAGAGGAAATTTTATCCAAACCTCCAGACCAAGCGTTTCTTTATTCCTGAAGAAAACCGTTACATAACTTTAAAGGTTTCCGCACAGGGATTAAGAACTATCAATAAAAAGGGGATTTCTGAATGCCTCAAAGAGGCAAGGGAAAAAGGTTATCTGAAAAAATAAGATGATTTTGGGTATTAAAAAAGGCTGTCTGAAAAGACAGCTTTTTTTTTAAAAAAAAGGAAGAAATAAAAAGAAGGCCAGACCGTTTTTCTTAGTAATTTAGAAGATTAAAGACAACCTGTAATAATATGGTCCGAATAAAAGAAATTGTTCTTTTCTTTTTTGTACCATTTCTCTTTTATCCGGTCGCCTCTGCCTGTCAGAACACAGATAAAGAGTTGGTCCAATTTTCGGGTATTACCATCACAGCCGACAGCCTCAATCCAGTTCCTTTTACCAAAATCAATATCAAGGGCACTCATAAAGCAGTGACCAGCGACCTTACAGGGTATTTTTCATTCGTCGCCCATAAAAAAGATACGATCCTGTTTCTGGCTATCGGTTTTAAGCCTGCTTCATTCATTATTCCTGATACCATAACAAAAAACAGGTATTCACTGATTCAAATGATGACAGCCGACACCATTACCCTAACTCCAGCGATCATTCTCCCCTGGCCTACTCTTGAAGAATTCAAACAGGCATTTATAAATACAAAGATTCCTGAAGATGATCTTGCCCGTGCCAGAAAAAATCTTGACATAAATGCCATTCGGATTCAAGCTGAAAATACCCCCTGGGATGGACCCACAAATTATGCCAATTATATTGAAAACCAGACCAGTAAATTATATTATTACGGTCAGCAACAACCGTTTCAGATCTTAAATCCATTTGCCTGGGCGCAGTTTATAAAAGCCTGGAAAGAAGGTAAATTCAAACGGAAACAATCTACAACCAACGAATGACCCTGTACCTGTGAAGAAACTTTTTCTGATTGGTATTTTTATACTAAGTTCTATTGTAAACGCTTTTCCGCAACAAACAGCGACCATCTTCGGTAAGATAACCGGTGAGGAAAGAAAACCTATTCCAAATGCCAATATCATTATCGACGGGCATCCGGGAGGCACTGCCTCTGCAAAAGATGGATCCTACCAGATTCTGGTTCCCGCCGGAAAAAAAATAACACTACTCATTTCCTTTATAGGATATGAAACACAGAAGCTTGAAGTGCTTCTTAAATCCGGTGAACTGAAAGAATATAACATCTATCTTCCTCCTTTAGCTACTCAACTTGAATCCATTGAGGTAAAAGACCAGCAAATCCATACACAGTCATTTTCCAGACTGAATCCTAAAGCCGTAACCCTGATCCCGACAATGAATGCCAGTATTGAAGATCTGGTGAAGACATTACCCGGAGTCGCTTCCCGGAATGAACTCAGCTCCACCTATTCTGTAAGAGGTGGCAATTATGATGAAAACCTGGTTTTTGTGAATGATATTGAGATCTACCGGCCTTTTCTGGTTAGAGCAGGCCAGCAGGAAGGAATGAGCTTTCTGAACCCAGACCTGGTTTCCGGTATTTCCTTCTCTGCTGGAGGTTTCGATGCACGTTACGGCGATAAGATGTCATCGGTTCTGGATATCCGCTATAAAAAACCAACTTCCTTTGCCGGCTCTTTTGATCTAAGCCTTCTTGGAGCCAATGGCCATCTGGAAGGTAAAATCGGTCGGAAATTTTCCTATCTGACAGGTATCCGCTATAAGTCCAATTCATATTTTCTGAAAGGCCTTGATACAAAAGGAAACTATAAACCCAGATATTTCGATTTCCAGTCACTTTTTAACTATGAGGTAAGCAAAAAATTTGAAATTTCTCTGATGGGGACTTATTCAAATAATTCTTTCAAACTTGTTCCCGAAACGAGAGAAACCAGCTTTGGAACACTGGATGAAGCGTATAAGATCAAAATGTATTTCGACGGGCAGGAAGTGGATAAATATCAGAACTGGTTAGGAGCACTGACTCTTCAGTATAAACCGACGGAAGACATCCGGCTTAAGCTGATATCCTCAGTTTTCCAGACCTTTGAAAGTGAAACCTATGATATTTCAGCAGAATACTGGATTGGCAAACTGGAAGCTTTT
This sequence comes from Bacteroidota bacterium, assembly GCA_030706225.1. GTDB lineage: Bacteria > Bacteroidota > Bacteroidia > Bacteroidales > FEN-979 > JAUZOW01. The sequence goes on from JAUZOW010000008.1 coordinate 15,399, forward strand.
CAAAATTATAACGAATACGGACAAGGCAGCGAAGAATTGGGAGTCGGAGCTTATATTGATCATGCCCGGAACTACCTGAACGGTACTGTTGCCGATATTGAACACCTGGGAAGCTGGAATAAAGGGAACAGCCAGATGATGTGGGGAATTGGTTATCGACATGAATTCTTCAGATATAAAATGAATGAATGGCAGCTTACGGATTCTGCAGGTTATTCGCTTCCTCATGAAACAGATTCAGTAGGGGGTTCCCATCCACCTCACAATGCATTCACTATCCCTGATTTTATACAATGCGATAATTCAACAGGACTTAATAAGCTTTCAGCATTCCTTCAGGAAACATGGACCTTCAAGAAAGGGCGGAATGATATTTCTCTTTCTGCCGGTTTGCGGACAATCTACGATGACCTGAACGGTCAATTCCTTGCCAATCCGCGGGCAACCTTATCTATTAAGCCTCACTGGAAAAAAGAAGTTGTTTTCCGGTTTTCAGGTGGATACTATTCACAGCCGCCCTCCTTCCGGGAACTTACAGATCTTAACGGAAATATTATTTCTTCGCTGAAAGCACAAACCGCTTTTCATGCCGTTGCCGGAACAGATCTTTATTTCGACGGCTGGGGAAGACCGTTCAAATTTGTTACGGAAATATATTATAAATATATGACCCACCTGATCCCTTATGAAATCGACAACCTGGAAATCCGTTATTACGGGAATAATAATTCCTTCGGATATGCAGCAGGAATCGATTTCCGGATCAACGGCGAATTTGTAAAGGGAGCTGAATCCTGGGCAAGCCTGTCATTTATGAAAACGGAAGAAAATATTGACGGATACTGGGTTCCGCGGCCTACCGACCAGCGGGTAAACCTGTGTATCTTCTTCCAGGATTATGTTCCGGATTTCCCCAGCTGGCGGGTAAATCTTACGCTGTTTTATGGCACCGGTCTGCCTTTCGGAGCTCCGGGATCGCCTAAGAAAGATCAAACGCTGAGAATTCCTGATTACCGGCGTGTGGATATCGGATTGTCAAAACAGATTATCGGCGATCAAACCTTTTTCTCCCAGAAGAATCCATTACGGGCATTTCATTCCATGTGGCTTGCCATGGAGGTATTCAATCTTCTCCAAATCAGCAATACCGTATCTTATCAGTGGGTGACTGATATCAACGGTCAACAGTACGCGGTGCCAAATTATCTGACACCGCGACTGTTCAACCTTAAATTAATTGCAAATTTCTGAGAATTAATCGAATGACTTTATTGACCGGGCGATAATATCAACCGATTCGCGGATTTGATCTTCGGTAATGACCAGAGGAGGAGCAAACCGGATGATATGGTCATGGGTGGGTTTTGCAAGCAACCCGTTATCTCTCATTTTCAGACAAACATCCCAGGCTGTTTTGCCGTTCTTCGGTCTGATTATGGCTGCATTCAGCAATCCTTTACCACGAACGAGCTCAATCATAGGGGAATCTATCTTTGTCATTCCTTCACGGAAAATCTTACCCATTGCTAAAGCATTGTCGGCAAGCTTTTCATCGCGGATCACTTCCAATGCAGCAATAGCAATACGGGCTGCCAGCGGACTACCACCGAACGTGGAACCATGTTCACCCGGAAGGATCGTCAACATGATCGGATCATCCGCCAGGACGGCCGAAATCGGATAAAGACCACCCGAAAGGGCTTTGCCCAGGATTAAAATATCAGGACGAACTCCTTCCCAATCGCAGGCAAGCAGCTTTCCCGTACGTGCGATACCGGTTTGAACTTCATCGGCAATGAAAAGAACATTTTTCGATTTACAAAGATCATAGGCTTTCTTAAGATAACCTTCGTCAGGAACGAAAACACCAGCTTCACCCTGGATCGGTTCCACCAGGAATCCAGCCACATTCGGATCTTCAAGAGCTTTTTCAAGCGCTTTCACGTCATTATAAGGAATAGTGACGAACCCTGGGGTAAACGGGCCAAATCCATCACGCGCCGAAGGATCGGTCGACATGGTAATGATTGAAATCGTACGGCCATGAAAATTACCTTCACAGCAGATTATTTTTGCCTGGTTTTCAGGGATTCCTTTCACTTTATAACCCCATTTGCGGCAAAGCTTGAGTGCGGTTTCATCTCCTTCCGCTCCGGAATTCATGGGAAGGATCTTATCATAACCGAAATAGCTGGTAACAAATCTTTCGTACACTCCCAGCACATTATTGTAAAAAGCACGGGATGTAAGTTCCAGAGTTTTTACCTGATCAATCAGGGCATTTACGATTTTGGGATGGCAATGGCCCTGATTCACTGCCGAATATGCCGAAAGAAAATCATAATAACGCTTCCCTTCCGTATCCCACATAAATACTCCTTCTGCTTTCGCCAGAACGACCGGAAGCGGATGGTAATTATGTGCACCATACCTGTCTTCCAGGTCCATCGCCATTTTAGAATTAATTTTTTCGAGCATAATAATATATATATTGGTTTATTTCAAAATCTGGAAAGAACCTGAATTCAAGATCTTTTCCCCTTTCCTGACCTGGTAATAATAAATCCCGTCAGCTAATTTATTTACAGGAAGTAAATTTTTCTGATCCGGAAGCACAAAGGTAGCCATACTTTTTCCTTCTGCATTAAAAATTTCTGCAATAGCATTTTCGACACATTCTCCCAGTTCCATAGTCAATGCGTTCTGTGCAGGATTCGGGAATACATTAACGGATACTTTCGGCATGACCGATTCCTGAATTCCTGCCGGATATTCAAGCATCAAATCATCAATATACATTGTACTTCCAACCGATCCTTTGCAGGCCATAAAATTTGACAGGTTGAAGGCTGCACTGGAAACGACAAGCAAGGTCATTGTATCCGGTGACAGAGAACTCGACGGATAATTGTACTGAATCGTAACATCAAACGGAGTATAGATAGATACAGCATCCCTGATCACCTGTTCTCCGTACCCAATGGTATCTCTTTTCTTTGAAGAAGAATTCCATTTTGTGAGCAGAGCTAAAGCACAGCAGGAATCTCCGTTTACAGGATAATACTGATAATAGCCTGTAAAATGAAGAGGTTTGCAACCTGCACAGGGACGACCCAGGATTGCCCGGATATTGGCAAAATCCAGCGTAGCAGTACCCAGCATCCCGGGAATAAAAATATCCGTCGGATTTACAAAAAAGCTTCCGGAAGTCAACCGGGCTGCATAACTACCGAAATTGGAGGAATCGGTCCGGTATACTGTGACAGGACCGGGGCCCAAAGGAGGAGCAATGGATGCCAGTTCATTCAGTGTGGTAAGCCAGTTATCGTTTTTCCCTGATCCCAGCTGCCAGTATGAAGAAGATCCGGAAACTGAAACCTGATACCAATTTTCAAAATTCCCGTTGGGAACGTTTGATTGACTGAAACCTGCATTCAGCAGGAATAAGGAAATAAAAAGCAAAAGAATTTTTTTCATAGTAATATTTTTAATTATTAGTTTGTTAATGAGCAACATCATATCTTGTAAACAACCTGAAGTTCTGTCAGACGTGGTGGTTCCACCGTCATTGGACGCAAAGAAAACTCAGTATTCATAAGGTTGTTTACAAGCAGGGAAAATTTGAAATTTCTCAGCATATAGCTGAACCTGTAATCCACGATAAACGTTCCGGAATTATGCTGTTCCCTGTATTCTTTAATACCTGAATTCACATTGAAAAGCTGGTTATCCAGATAATCATAGAAGAATTTATCAATATTCTTCATAAAGCCATAGTACCTTCCTCCGAAACCGGTTGAAAAATGCTTCCATGTTAATTGGATATCCGCTTTCATTATGCTTTGTTCCCGATACTTTAAAATATGACCTGAAGTATCAGAAGAAGTGGTAAGATATGTGTAATTGAAATTTTTGATCTTATAAAAGACATAATTCGGATCAGAAGATTGCGGGACAGAATAAGTATAGCCCAGCATGACGGCAAGATTCAGATTATGAGCCACATTACCTTCGCCATTCAATGTAAGGTCAAGTCCATAAATCCTTGCCGGCCCGGTATTAAAGAATTTAAATCCGATATTCCGGGTGGGATCGGTGGTATTGGATCCCCAGCTCCCGAAATTGAATTCAACATAATTTTTATAATCCTCATAAAATCCGGCGAGGTCGGCTATTCCCATAAATTTGCCAAATTTGAAGAGCTGCTTTACACCCACTTCATAGGAAACACTTTGTTCCGACTTAAGATCGGGATTGGGATAAAAGCCAAATTTACCGGAATGGGTTGTTATATATCTTTCTCCGATACTTGGAACTCTGTAACCCTGTCCGACAGAAGCACGAAGGAAAGTCGCTTTTGATGCCTGGAAATTAAGCCCGGCGCGGAAGATCGGCTTGCTTTCTGTAAAGTCAGCCATATTGTAATATTCATACCTGCCGCCAAATAAAATAGTCAAACGTTCGAAGAATTTCTTTTCAAACTGAGTGTATACTGAAAAATTCTCAGAGGAATAGGTTCCGTTGTTACCTGTCGTCGGAGTACCGTCCGAAGAAAGCTGACCTGAAAAAACCTGTCCATAAGCATAAACATAAATATTGGAAGCGCCTGCCACCATAGTAAGATCTCCCAGCTTTTTGAATTTATGAGTAAACTGGTAATCATTATAAACCGTAATTTGTCGTGACGATTGGTCGTTATTTCCTGAAGAATTGGTATAAAATACGCGATTTCTTGAAGCATGGGAATCACCGTTCTTGTTGTAATATTTTACAAAAGGATCAAGATAAAAAGTAACCTCCTTGAATATGGAAAGAGATCCGGGATAGGAACGGTAAATATTGGTATCTGAATCATTCCAGAAAAATGTCTCCGCATTCTGATCGTAAAGCAGGTTGCCATTTAATCCATAGGATAATCCATCTACTTTTTTGGACCGGATCCTTGAATTGAAGTAGAATTTGAACCTTTTTTCAAACTGACCTCCATTATAAACGGAATCGACCGCTTTCTTTTCAGGTACACCTCCGATATAGCCATCATCGGTATAATAGCTTACTCCTCCAGAAAAATCAATATTGTCAAAACGTTGAGAATGGGTCATTGTCACTCCGTACACCAGGGGATTCATACCCGTCCAAGGTGTAGCATATCTGCGGCCGGGCTTGCTGTACATTCCGAGAAAAGTATTGATTTTGGTTTCCGGGTTATCTCCCGGCCATGCCGTACGGATATTAATGGCACCATTTATGGCAGAGGATCCATATACAACAGACGAAGCGCCTTTTACTACTTCAATCTGATCTACGTCATCAATGGGAAGAACATTCCAGTTTGGTCTGCCTGCATCGCCGCGCAACAAAGGGATTTCATCTACCATGATCATTACCCGAGATCCCAGTCCGGAGCTAAACCCGCTTCCTCCCCTTATCTGTGGCTCATTGTCAACAATAGCTACTCCCGGAATTCGGTCAACGGCTTTATCAATGCTTGGTAAATTCGAAACCTCAATGCTCTGGGCTTTCATCACCTCAATGGAAGAAATGGATTCCTGGATTTTCTGGGCATATTTAGATGCTGAAACGACAACCATATTCAGATCTTTCGAAGTCGTTTCCAGCGCCACATCCAGCGTATGAGTCTTTTTCCCCGCTAATATTACGGTAGTTTCATATCTGTCGTATCCTACGAAAGAAAAGAAAATAATGTATGTGCCTTTGGGTAAATCCAGCGTATATGAACCGTTTTCGTCAGTATAGGTTCCTCTGTTCTGGTCCTTTACGCCAATATTAACAAAAGGTAAGGGTTCAAAGGTTTTTGCATCCATTACTTTCCCTTTTAGTATGATATTTTGTGAATATCCACCAAGAGAAAATAACAAAAGACTGACTGAAGACAATAAAAAGGTAAGGAACACTTTCATACTTCAGTTTCTTTATTCACAAAAATAAGAAAATATTCAGCGTGGACAAGTGTTTTTAAGCTATTGCATTATAACTGGTAATCAGCGATTTATATTTCAAAGAAGGCGATGGTATCAAATTTCCCAGATTCAGTTTGGGCCATATTTCATTGATTTTCCGGATCGTTGCATCATCCATAACAATGATATTTGGCCATTCTCTCTGAAATCCATCAATCCCCTTTTCTTTTCGTGTCCCGTCAACAAAAAGAACAGGATAACGATTCCCATTACCATCCTTTATATAAAAACAATCACGCGACGGATCAATATTATTGAAAACAATCCAGGCAACATCTTTCCAGCATTGAATATCTGCACCTTCATCGACAAAAACAATAAATTTCATTCCATAGATCAGTTTTTTCCGGAGAAGGTCCCGGGATATTTCCTGAATAGCCCCCGGTTCTTTTTTCCGGATAGTAAACAGGACAACTGAAATTCCATTCTGAAGCAATGCATCATTCACGCTGGAGATTCCGGGAAACATTTCAGATATTTTTTCTTTATCTATAAAATAATCCACCGGTAATCCAGGATCCGGGGAATCTTCACCGGGAAGCTTCTCCGTCGCATCGATTCCCATCTTGCTTCCGAATGCAAAGCGCCGGCTGGAATGGTCAAGGATATCGACAGGCCCTGCAGAGAAATGAATGTCATTTACCGGATCTACTCTCTGAGAGACCATACGGGCTATTCCGGTATAGTCTTCAGGCGAGGTATCCCCTGTGACAAGGATCATAACCTTGTTGGTCATGAGTTGCCCTGCGCCCCATAGTGCATTCATTGTCTTGAATGCTTCGCCCGGGTATGTCTTTTTTATTCCTGCAATGACCAGATTATGAAATACGCCTTCGATGGGCATATGCATACCGGTAAGCTCTGGTGCAGAAGTCAGCTGGATCGGGAACCGGAAGATCTTTTCCGTCGCCTTCCCAATCCATCCATCCTCCATGGGAGGAATACCGACAATGGTTGCCGGATATATGGCATTTTTACGATGTGTTATGCAAGTCACATGAAAGCGGGGATAATAATCCGCCAATGAATAAAATCCGGTATGATCTCCAAACGGGCCTTCAAGTATGAGATCTTCTTCCGGGTCAATGTATCCTTCGATTACAAAATCCGCATCTGCGGGAACTTCCAGATCCTGAGTCAGGCATCGGACAAGCTCCACCTTTTTTTTTCTTAGAAATCCGGCAAATAAAAATTCATCCAGATTTTCGGGAAGAGGGGCGGTTGCAACATAAGTGCAGGAAGGATCTCCTCCAAGTGTGACCGCTACCGGCATACGTTTTTTCAACAATTTATATTTCCGGTAATGAGTAGCCGAACCTTTATGAAGATGCCAGTGCATTCCGGTCAGTAAAGGTCCGAATACCTGCATGCGGTACATGCCGGTATTATGAATGCCATTTTCAGGATCTTTTGTTCGAACAACCGGTAGTGTAATGAAAGGCCCCCCGTCGGCAGGCCAACAGGTAAGAACCGGAAGTTTCGTAAGATCCGGAGGATCCATAACCACTTCCTGGCAGGGTCCCCGTCCGGAAACGACTTTGGGTAGCCAGGATGCAACTTCCTGTAAAACAGGCAGAACCTTAAGCTTCTCAATAAAGGTATCTCTGGAAGAAACAAATTCCTTCAGTAATTTTATCATCCGCTCATCAAACTCATCCAGACTATTTACCCCCAATGCCATTGCCATTCTTTTCTCAGATCCAAATGCGTTAATAAGCAAAGGAAAAGGCGTACCCGTATTCTCAAAAAGCAGCGCTTTCCCGTTTGTTTTCATCACCCGGTCGGCAACTTCCGTGATTTCCAGCCTGGGTGAGACAAATTCCCTGATCCGGACCAACTCGCCCGCATTTTCAAGGGTTGATATAAACTGATATAGATTTTTATAAGCCATGCCGACTTAAGGATTCGATTGAAAACTTTTATCTCTGAATTTTTCAGGTTTTTTTTCCGTATTGTATTTCGAAGGACACTTGAGTAAAAGGCTTTTGGCCTGAAAATAATCCTTTTCCATATGCCCTGTCACAACGATCTTTTCCGATTTTTCAAAATCATGCGGTTTTGCATCATTATAAACAACCTTTTTCTCAATCCCTTTTTCATCCTTCATATAAAAAGAAAACTGATTTGCATTTTTGCCGGGATTGTATTCAATAGGTTTGTTTTTATCCAGGATACCTATAATCTGAAAATCCCTGGAAGACTTTAAAGCAGCTTCCGAGAAATCAGCATAGGTACCCGAATGAGTGAGGGTCGAAACAACCACAGCAATGATCGTTACCAGGATCAGAAGAATGAGGATATGACTGGTTTTCATACCGGATCATTAATATTCCTGCTCTTTTCTTTCCATTCCTTTTCAAGGCGTGATACCTTCCGGTCGATAATAAAGAGATAAACTATCAATCCTATCAGGATCACTGCAAGGACGGCTATCACTACGACAATTTTACCGTATTCCATAAGCATATATTAAAATCGTACATCAGGCGGTCATTTCTCCATTCAGCTTATTGATCCTGACTCTCAAATTCAGAATCCAAAATCCGAGCAGGATCCATCCCAGCATTGCCGGATAAAAAACCCATCGCATAGCCGGGTCAAGGTGCATTGGAAGAACCGGAGAATCTTCATTTCCCGGGTGAATGCTTGCACCGGAAACGCGCGGAATAACCAAGACAAAAACGATCCACATTACAAAAGCAAAAATGTTATAAACTGCCGAAATTTTTGCCCGGTTCTTAATGTCATTGACTGAGCTTCTAAGGACCATATAGGCAAGGTATATCAATAAGCCTGCCGCTGCTCCATCCAGTTTCGGATCATTAACCCAGGGGGCTCCCCATGTAAAATTGGCCCAGATCATACCTGTCAGGATTCCCAGGATACCAAATAAAATCCCGGTATTCACCGCTTCCACCGCCATCCTGTCCTCTTTCAGATTAAATGTTCTGAGAAATCTCAGACTATAGATAAAACCGGTAGTAAGCATGGCAAGCATTCCAAACCACATTCCCACATGAAAAAAGAGATTCCGTATGGTTTCCTGAATCATAGTATCCGGAACCGGAATACTGAAGCCCATGACTATTGCATAAATCAACAATACCCCGGATAAAACTTTCCACCAATATGTTTTAAAAATCCTCAATCGTAATGCGTAATGCATAAATAAAATTCATTCTTTCCAAATATAAGGAAATAAGATAAATGCCAGCAAGATTACAGTAATATCAATCATGATCAGCAGGATCAGCCATCCGGCGTTTCCGGCCCATCCTACGGTATTCAGAGCCGATGAAGAAACCCTGACCAGGATGAGCAGCAAAGGCAATATAATAGGAAAACTGAGGATTGCAATCAGAGAAAAATTATTTGAAGCCCTGGAAGCAATAGCAGCTACCATGGTTAGAGTGGAAGACAATCCGATACTACCCAGGAAAAGAACAGCCAGAAAAAGCGGAAAATTCAGTATTCTGTTTCCCATCAGGAGAATAAAAAGTCCGGATGACAAACCTGCAAGCAGGATCATAAGCAATCCGTTATAGAGTATTTTCGACAGCAGGATCCCTTGCGGGCTCGATAATGTATAATAATATATTAAGCGGGAAGGGCTTTCCTGTACAAAGCTTTTGGATATACTATTTACTGCCACAAACAGGAGGATGATCCAGAAAAGCGAATTCCACGTCTCCGGATCAATAACCCGGCTGAAGGCCAGATACGCGATAAGAATAGTGGAAACCAGGTAAAGCAGAATGCCATTCAGAACATATTTTTGCTTTATCTCAAGCCGGATCTCCTTTCCTGATAATATTTTGATTTCCTTCAGCAGCATAAGGCTCGTTTCATGCAAAAATAACATTAAAAAAGCCGTCCCGGAAATCCGGGACGGCTTAATCATATAGTCAGTAATAATTTTTTTTCAATCTTATTCGACTACCATTTTGTTGGTAACTGACTGGCCGTTAACTCTGACAGTATAAAAATAGACACCGGTTGTCAGGTTGTTGCCATCAATAGCAATCTGGTAAGTACCGGCAGGTTTGTAACCTTTATCGGCTGACCAAACTACTTGTCCCATCATATTGGTAACTTCAACAGAAACGTTACCGGCTTTTTCCATATTGATACCGATCCGGGTTGTTCCTTTGAAAGGATTCGGATAGTTTCTGGAAACAGTCAGTGCAGGTTTCATATTCTTGTTTGAAACACCCGTCTGGATTGTATTCTTTGACGGAGTCAGAACTTTGAAATAGTTTTCACTCATTGAAGTCTGTCCCTGATAGCTTGTCTGGCTTGCGCCTTTTACATAGCTTCCTGCATATTCATCATTCTGGAAAACAATATAAAGCTTATCATTGCTGGTAGGTGAAGCGCTGGGGTACATACATTCTGTCATGAAAAATTCGAGGTCTTTGGTCAGAATATTGGTGCTGTCGCTCCAGATCACATTGTTTCCGGAAATGGTAGCAGTACGTTCAGAAATATTCCTGAGCATATATCCATCGCCATCAGCTGTAGAAGTAACCTGAGTATAGATCAGGAACATATTGTTGTTATCATCAATCACCATGGTCGGATCGCTCGTCATGGAGTTATAATAATAAGCAAGCGTCGGAGTTCCGGTAAAGCAAACGGTATCAGTGACGTAAGCAGGTAAATTTCCATGAGCATAAAGGGTATCCGGATTCAGATCCTGAGGTAGTTGGGTCATATTTTCATTCCAGTAAACAAGACCATCTGTATAAGGATACCATTTTTTCCCATCTGCATCACCTTTGGCTCTCTGAAGACCGAAAGAAAGATGAGCCACATCATTATTATCCAATGCTATAGCCATACATCCATCGGAGCAATAAAAAGCAGGAGTTGTATCGTTAGAAGTCGTCCATTTGTCATAAGGGCACTGCCATACGATGGTTTTGGTCCATGTTGATCCATTATCGGTTGATTTCATTACGAATTGGTCAATAAAGTTGTCACCGACTGCAAAAGCAAGAGTATTTCCGTGAGGTTCAGCCCATGCGTATGCATCACCGGCGAAACCGATATATTCATCGGATCCCATTCCATCAAGTTGTTTCCAACCATCCCAGGTTGCACCGCCATCCAGTGAACGGTTGTAGAGGATAGCCCCATCCAGTCCGTTATAAGCGGTACCACCATTAGCAGTAGGTTCGGTCATAGCAATAATATGAACAGTATTGTGGTCAGTTCCACTGGTAACAACGCGTGCCCAAAGCATGGCTGCTGCTCCGCTTGGGTTAGGCATATTTGTCTGTGTCCAGGTACCTGTTCCTTTAGTAGCGCGGGTAGAAACTATCAGATTGGCACTACCGTGAGTGACTACTATTTCTCCCGAAGGTCCAAGAGGTGCATATGAAGGCCATCCGGTTCTGACATTTTCGATTCGCTGTGAGGGTTCTGTTGCCCAGCTGCTGCCGTCGAAATAGTTGTAACCGGTTCCACGATCGGTAAAACTGGTTGACTGACTGTGAGACATAATGGCTGTTGCACCAATAGTCCCATCAGAAAACATGTAGATCCGGTTCATGTTAGAAGAGTTCGTCTGTAAATCATAGTATGATTGGCAAACCTCACCAGCTTCCTGAAGCGATTTTGTCGATAATACCGGGTTTGGACTTTGCATTCCGGGCCGAAGGTCATTGATGGCTGCGGAGGGTTTCAGAACAGCGATGTTCTTATGCCGTGCCATGATGCTTCTTGGCTGAGCCATGGCTCCTCCGGCCACAAGAGCGATCGCGAGAAGGACTACTAGTTTTTTCATTTTTTGATCTTTTTGTTTAATTGTTTTATGGTTTACTGAATAGATGATTTTTATATATATTAATTTAATATTATTCTAATGATCAGTATTATATATTCTCAAACTTTTCCGTTTGAAACGATTCCGTTACCCGAACGGCAAATGCTCTTTCTAAAGAATATTTTTCAGAATGGAATTCTGTAAATTTCGACTAAAACCCCACACCTTCAAGGAGTTTTCAGTGAATAACCCTGAACTTTCAGAATTTGGGTTCAAATATAAAAAAACCCCGCGATTTTACGCGAGGTTTTTTATATAAATAATTTAAAGAATATAGGAATCTGTATTCCTTTATTTTACGATCATCTTATGCGTATAGGATTTTCCGTCCATAGTAACGGTATAGAAATAAACGCCGCTGTTCAGATCGTTTGCATTGATCGTCAGTGTATGCATACCCTGGCTCATAACGCCGTAGTTGACATTGCTGACCTGCTGTCCAAGGATGGAAGAAACGGAAACATTTACAGAAGTTGCTTTCTGCAGATTAATATTGACCTGGGTTTTCCCTTTAAACGGATTTGGGAAGTTCGCTGAGACAGGTGAATAAGCAGTTTCTGCATTATGATTCGGTGTGCCCACATAGGTACCAAAATCGGAATCATTGAAAGTCAGGCCTGTTACATATTGGAACAGAATAGGATCACTGCTTGTGCTTCCGAGAACATCGGTAGTTACAGGAAGAGTAGATGCAGCAGCTGTGCCATCATAGAAAGCATCCGTTGCAACTCTCATATAGAAGTTATCAGCCATATATTCGGTACCCTGAGTAAAGTTCTTAACAGGAGTGATGAGGAAATTTTCAGCATCATAACCGATAGCTTTGATATCCGGAGCTGAATTATCGGCAGCAAAGAAAGGATCTGTATCTGTCCATACGCAGAAAACTTTGGATCCATCCGGTGTACGGGTCATTTGCATTTGGTGATCAAATGCAAGGCCAAAAGAACCTGCTTCAGTATCCGTTGATTTCAAAGTATCGATATAATATGCATTCCAGCTACCGTAACGAGTCATATAAACATCAAACAGTTGAACCGGTTCTGCTGAATAGAAATAATTCAGAGAGTCAGGATTGATGGAAATAGTACCTCTTACATAACCAAAAATATGAAGGTTGCCAAATTTATCGACAACAGCGCCGTTAGTGGATTCGTTACGGGTATCAGCCCATTTATTGAACCAGCGGGGGATTACGAGGCTTGTATCCATCCGGGTCGGGAAGAGATAGGATTTAAAAACATTAATGGTTGAATAATCGAAAGCCGGAGCTTTTTCCCAGGTTGCGCCATGGTCAGTTGATTTGTAAACAATAGGCCATTCAACACCGTATGGGTTGTAATTTGCATCGGCATCGATCGCTGTGAAAACGAAATAACCGACAGATCCGTCCGGAGACCATGCAATAGCTGCAGCATCTGTACGACCGTCTTCCAGAACATCCGGTTTCAGGGAATCGATGGGAGCCCAATCAAATTTTGAAGTAGCCGAATTGAAAGCGCCATTGAGGATTTGGAAACCATTCTGAGTATAGCTGCCAGTTGTACCAAGCAGTAAGTTGGATGCAACAGTCGCATGTCCATCCGGTGAGCAATACAGGCAAATATCCATATGATTCAGGTAAATACCGGAAGCGTTTGTTTTAAAGTTAACATCTTTATTCGTGCCATCCAGTTTAATACTGCCGTAGAAATTTTCAATCCAACTGGAACCGTTTGTGATAGGGCCGGTGAAAACGCCGTACATATCATGAGGATTCGTAGAATTATTCGGATTGTAAGTCACCATGGAAGGATAACGGAAGTTATGACCGCTGGTTGCTGTAACAACACAGCTATCCCAGTTTGCTCCCTGATCAGTAGTAAATGTGAATTTCAGATCGTTCCCGGTGTTGCCATAAGCGCCACCTGCACGGTTCCCAAAATTAAACATATTGGCACTGGGAGAAATGGTAAGAAACCTTTCATCGTAATTAAAGATTCCATTAGGATTCGCTGATGAACCAAATGTAACTTTTAATAGGCTTGATGAATTATCAGCAGTGCTTAAAATTTTGGTAGGACCATTAAAGGAGGGCGTTTCATTGATCAAATTCAGACTTGCTCCCACAGGGCGCACTTTCGCCTGATAGATCCCGGTTGTGTGTCGGTTTTGAGCGATAACAAAAGATGCTATACTCAATGCCATGACCAAGAGTAATGTTTTTTTCATTGGTTTTTGTTTTTAAGTTAATGATTCAAATTCATTTACCCGTTTAAAAATCAAAAGTAGTTAATTCCAAAGAAAAATCAAACTTAATTTGAAAAAAACAAATTTTAAATATCTTATTCCGTCTTTAAAGCCTTTTCCTTTGTATCAACCGGAATAATTGAAGAACGCTGAAATTCAATGTCCGATGAAAAGATCTTCCGGTAAGTTATATGACGTTTGGCAAAAACCGCCCCTACCGATTCATGCAATGCACGCATCTTGGGATTGAAATCCCCTACCCATGACAATTCCAGCTCTGTTATTTTAGGTTTATGCTTCATGGCTTCATTTAAATGCCAGAAAATCCCTGATTCAAGTCCGAATCTTTGATATTTGGGCTTGACTCCCATGATGACAATTCTTGCACGGGTGATTACATTTTTGATTTTCAAGAGGTAATAAAAACGTAACACACTCATCAGATTTATTTTCCCATTCAGATGATGTAATACCTGGTTGATATCAGGAAACATGATCAGGAAAGCAACCGGCTCATCTTTATGAAAAACAAACCAGAGCATCTCCTCATCAATAAAAATCTTTGCTTTCTCAACGGTTTTCAGGATCACATCCACTTCCAGCGGAGTAAAATTTTCATGAAACTCCCATGCATTATCGTATACTTCTTTCATAGCATGGATAAACTCATCCTGTTTATCCCAGGAAAAATGAACAAACCGGAATTCCTGTTTTGCAAGAACCCACTTTGCAATCTTCCAGAATCTGTCAGGAAATGGTTTTCTTAAATCCAGATGATTGGAAATCTGCTCAAAATAGAATTTAAACCCGTAGGATTCAAAGAATTCCCTGTAATACGGCGGATTATAATTCATGCCAACTCCGGGATGCGTGAATCCATCAACGAGCAATCCCCAGTTTACATCGTTTTCTCCGAAATTAATCGGCCCGTCCATTGCTTCCATACCACGAATTGTCAACCATTTCTGACAAGCATCGAAAAGCATGAAAGCAGCCGTTTTATCATTGATGCATTCAAAAAATCCCATCCCGCCGGTTGGCTGCTGATACGTTCTGGCTTTGTTCCAGTTTATAAATGCTGCAACCCTTCCGATCAGATGTCCCGAATCATCCTTCAATACCCATCTGACAGCATCTCCATGCTGATAAAATGTATTTTTCCCACGATCGAACGTGGCTTCCAGTTCTCCATCCAGCGGACATACCCAAACAGGATCATTTTTATAAATAATTCTGGGAACATCAAGAAATTCCCTGTGTGTTTTTTTATTATTTACTTCTACAAGTTGCATCAGAGAAGAATTTAAAATTGGGTTAGCTACAAAATTACACGATTCCGGATTTAAAAGTCAAAGAATATGTAAATTTGTCCGGTCATCCTGTTTTCATGAAAAAGATCGACCTGTTCATTCTGAAGTCCTACCTGGGACCGTTGATAATGACTTTCTTTATCGCGTTATTTATCCTCCTGATGCAATTTCTCTGGAAATACATCGATGATCTCGTGGGGAAAGGACTGGAATGGACTGTCGTCGTCAGACTCTTTTTTTATGCTTCCACCACTTTCGTACCTCTTGCTCTTCCTCTTGCTATCCTACTTTCTTCACTGATGACTTTCGGGAATTTAGGAGAACATTACGAGCTGGTTGCCATGAAATCAGCCGGCATCTCCCTCAGCAGGATCATGCGCTCGCTGATCATTGTTTCCATTCTGATCAGTGGACTGGCTTTTTACTTTTCCAACAAAATATTGCCGGCTGCCAATCTGAAATTCCTGTCATTGCTGTATGATATCCGTGAAAAGAAATTCGCATTCAATATAAAAGAGGGCGTCTTCAACAGCGATATGGAAGGATTTGTCATCCGGGTTGGTAAAAAGGATGCCGACGGAAATACGATCCGGGATGTTATGATCTATAACCATTCCCAGCGCCATGGAAATGTTTCCGTTACCATGGCCGACTGGGGAAAGATAGAAATGACATCCGACAAGCGGTTTCTTATTTTCCGGCTCTACGACGGATATAATTATGAAGAGCGATGGGATCTTAGGGGGGCAGAAAAGAGCCATCCTTTCCAGCGATCTCATTTCAATGAACAATACCAGATGTTCGATCTCTCTGCTTTCAATCTTACCCGAACCGATGAAAAATTATTTAAAAGCAATTTTGAAATGCAGAATATCCATCAGCTTCATCGCTCCGTGGATTCTCTGACTCATGATGTCGGATTGGAAAAAGCAAACTACGGCAGAATGTTTGTTCACAACTATCATTTCTTTGCTGATAAGGATACGGTCCGTGTTTCTGTTGACAAAACCATGTCTGCTGCTTATAAAAAGGATATTCTTGCCGGTTTCAGCAAGCAGGATAAGATCATGATCCTGAACAATGCAATAAACTCAGCTTCCGCTATAAGAGATAACGTCAAAGTCAATTACGACGGGATGAATAACCGTGAGCAAACCATTAACAGACACGAAATAGCGCTTCATAAAAAGTTTACTTTCTCCATCGCCTGCTTTCTGCTGTTCTTTATCGGCGCACCTCTCGGGGCTATTATCCGGAAAGGAGGACTCGGCATGCCAGCTGTCATCTCCACGATTTTTTTCATCCTTTTCTGGATCCTTTCATTTATTGGGGAAAAATATGCCATTGCAGGCGTTCTTCCGGCTTCCCAGGGAATGTGGATTGCACCGGCAGTCTTGCTCCCGATCGGGATTTTCCTTACTTATAAGGCCACAATAGATGCTTCCCTGCTCGATATTGAAGCATGGACAAAGCTCTTTAACAAACTGTTCCGGATCCCAACACCTCCTCCCGAATCATGAAAATCCTCCTGCTTTGCAATAAATCTCCTTTCCCTCCCCGCGAAGGAGGGCCGATCGCGATGAATATGATCGTGGAAGGTTTAATGGAAGCAGGTCATGAAGTCAGAATACTGGCATTCAATTCCAATAAATACTTTATACCCACGGAATCAATTCCTTCTGATTACCGTGAAAAAACAAAAATCAGACTCATTCCTGTCGACCTCAGCCTGAAAGCCAAGGATGCATTCCTGAATCTTTTTTCTTCTCAATCTTATCATGTTCAACGTTTTATTTCACAGGATTTCAGGAAAAATCTGGAAGATATCCTGAAAAAAGAATCTTTCGATGTTGTCCAGTTTGAAATGATTTATATGGCACCTTACCTGGATTCTGTCAGGAAATATTCAAGCGCAAAAACCGTTCTCCGCACTCACAATATCGAACATCTGATCTGGGAAAGAGTGGCTGCCCATACAAGACAGCCATTTAAAAAAATCTACCTGAAATATCTTGCTGAAAAACTGAAACGGTATGAATGTTCTGTTATCCGGGAATTCGATGGAATAGCTGCAATAACCGAAAAAGACGCAAAGTATTTCAGAGAGATTTCAGGAGATGCTGCTTTTTCGGAAAAAATAACTTCCATCCCTTTTGGGATTGATTTTGAACAATTCCCGGAATCTTCAGTATTACATGAATTCCCTTCCCTTTTTTCCCTGGGTTCCATGGACTGGATTCCGAACCTTGAAGGTATTTCCTGGTTTCTTGAAAAAGTA
>JAUZOW010000080.1 GCA_030706225.1 Bacteroidota bacterium
TATTACCTGAAAGGCGCAAATGAAAACAAAAACGATTTTACTACTCCGTATCTGCTCCTGAAAGCAGGGTGGGCATATGAAGAAGTGCAGAAATTTGATAAGGCTCTTGAAGTTTATCAACAGATAAAGAACGATTATCCGAGATCATTTGAAAGCCGTGATATCGATAAATATATTGCGCACATTAAAGGATTGCAGAAAAAATAGCTTTTAAATTCAGTATATTCGTTATCATTTTTAGATATTTGCAGGAGATCACAAATCGTGATCTCCTTTTTTTTTAAATTGGATTTTCATATGGAGGAAAAACCTCGAATAATTTTCTTCGGTACTCCCGGAATAGCAGTTACTTCTCTGGATGCCTTACTGGAGGCAGAATTTAATATTGCAGCAGTAGTGACTGCTCCCGACAAGCCTTCAGGTCGTGGATTAAAAATGAATGCCAGCCCGGTGAAACAATATGCTCTTGATCATAAACTGGTATTGTTCCAGCCTGATGATCTGAGGGATCCTTTATTTCTTGGACAATTAAATGAGATTTCGCCCCGGATGGCTATTGTGGTAGCATTCCGGATGCTGCCTCCTGAAGTCTGGAAAATGCCTTCCCTGGGAACTTTTAACCTTCATGCTTCGTTGTTGCCGCAATACCGGGGGGCGGCACCCATTAATTGGGCATTGATCAACGGAGAATCGGAAACGGGTGTTACCACTTTTCTTCTGGATCAGAAAATTGATACGGGAAAGATCCTCTTTCAGAAAAAGATTGCCATAAAACCAGATGAAACGGCAGGAGAATTGCTGTTACGTCTTGCAGAAACCGGAGCCAAACTGGTTGTAAAAACAGCAAGCCTGCTTCCTTCCGGAGACCTGGAACCCCAATCCCAGGAAATATTAAGCAGTGCCGGAACGATATTGAAAAAAGCACCCAAAATCCATTCCTCTGACTGCCAGATCCACTGGGATAAGGATATAACCGAAATCTATAATCTTATCCGGGGATTAAGTCCGGTTCCGGGCGCTTTTACATCCCTTGCACTTAAAGGGAAACCTGAAATGTTCCTGAAAATCTACCGTTGTTCTTTTGAGAAAACCGAACATGGCGATTATGCCGGGAAAATCCTTACCGATGGGAAATCATTCCTTCGGATTGCCGCGAAAAATGGGTATATTCATCCCACACTGGTTCAACCGGCAGGCAAAAAGACCATGGAAATAGGGGAGTTCCTGAATGGCTTCGGTAAGTACCTCCTCTGAAATGCTTGCTATATAAGCGTTTTAAAGCTGCAGTTATTAACAAATGTTGCGATTTATTAACATTTTCGGGTGTTTTATGAAGAAAACACTTGACAAATGATTCTATACCATTATATTTGCAGGGATTTTATCTTAAGTATTAACTTAAAACATTTGAAAAATGAACAAAGCACAGTTAATCGAAGCTATGGCTTCGGAAGCAAAAATTTCAAAAGCTGAAGCCAAAAGGGCTTTAGAAGCAGTTATAGCTTCTACCACAAAAGCTTTATCAAAAGGTGATCGCGTAGCATTGGTTGGTTTTGGCTCCTTCTCCGTATCAAAGCGTGCTGCCCGTAAAGGCCGTAACCCTCAGAACGGTAAAGAAATCAAGATTCCTGCCAAGAAAGTCGTTAAATTTAAAGCAGGTGCTGAACTGACCAAGAAAGTCAAATAATTGACTTGATCCTTTAATACAAAAAAAGAGGATGCCTCATTGGGGCATCCTCTTTTTTTTATGATTTTCAGAGTCTATTCTGTAAGAATGAAACGATAGGGAAGGAGGGCGTCTTCTTCAGCATATCCTACTCCGATCCGGGTTGTTGTCTGTATTTTCGAAGACGGGATCCTGACTCCCCGGTCTTCCACCCAGATAGCAGGTGAAGAATCTTCCGGGTTGGAAATAAGTTTGATTCCCGACATGGAGTAATGGATTCCAAGGAGACGTCCTACGTTGCCCGGACCAATTCCGGATTTCCTGGTGAAAGCTTTCTTTTTTGTTCTTTTCAACATAATATCAATACCGTCATCCGGGATAATCCCTCGAATTAATATTGCATGGGGAATACCTTCCAGGTTAGTCACTATGTTGAAAAGGGAATGGATGCCATAACATAAATATACATATGCAATTCCACCTTCACGGAACATCACTTCCGTGCGCGCAGTGCATCTGTTCCCATAAGCATGCGAGGCTTTATCAACGGCTCCCGCATATGCTTCGGTTTCAGTTATCATCCCTGAGGTTATATCACCATCAATGCGTGTAACAAGATATTTGCCAAGTAAATCCTTAGCGATCCGGACGACATCATCCCGGAGATAAAAAGAGTGAGGAATTATTAACATTTGTGAATAAATTGGCAAAACAAATGTACGATTTACTTGACTTTTAGTGTCTCATTGTTTAATTTCGACAGCGTAAATCCATAAGTATTAACTAAAACCCAGTCACCATGAACAAACAAGACCTGATCAATGCAATCTCCAAAGATGCGAAGATCACCAAGGCAAAATCAAAAGAAGCCTTAGATGCTTTTGTAAAAGTTACAACAAAAAGTCTTTCCAAGGGACAAAAAATAGCACTGGTCGGCTTTGGCACTTTTTCTGTTTATCAAAAGAAAGCAAGGAAAGGACGCAATCCACAGACTGGAAAAGAGATAAGAATTCCTGCCAAAAAAGTGGTGAAATTCAGGTTCAGCAAAGGCAATAAGATTTAATCCCCGGCTGCACACCTGTCAGGAGCTGTCCACCCTGGCAGCTCCTTTTTTTTTATTCTTTCCATGAATAATGCTGATCTGGCATGCGTTCAATATGCCCTGTGTCGATAAGGTACATAACCAGCTTTAATACTTTGTCAGGGTAAATCGGGGAAACAGCCGATACGATCTCTTCCAGTGTCCGGGGCGCTTCGTTAAGTAACGGTCTGATGATTTCCATTGTATTATTGTATTCCAGCTCGCTCAACTCAATTTTATTGCGTTCAATACATACATCACATCTGCCACAACGATGAGTATCGGTTTCCCCGAAATAAGCCAGCAGAGCCTGGCTTCTGCATTGATGGGATGATTTTGCATAACGGATCATTGCATCAATCCGCTCTGTGGCATCCTTAAGCCGGTTCCGGTATGTTTCCGGGGAAAGAAAAAGATTCTTGATATCGATCCGGTTTTCTGTATAAACGATTCGCGGATTGTCCGATCGTGGAATATAATTCAGTACACCTTCTTTTTCCAGACGGGTAAGCATGTTGATGACTTCAGCCGGAGGCAACTGGTTTTTTTTAGCAAGATCTTCCTCAATAATGGGCACAAATTCGGAAAACACTCCACTATATGAACGCAGAATGACTTTGATAAACGGATCAAAAAATGCATTCTCTACCTGGAAACGGTACAGCGATTCTTTATCACATTTTATGCAAATCCGGGAAGGTGTATGCATAGCTTCACTCAGCAGAATATAGCCTTCCTTTTCCAGTAATTTCAACGCACTTAGTGTAACAATCTGGGGAAATCTGTATCGTTCTGAAAAAAGTGCAGCATCAAAATCAAAAGAAAGATCGCTTCCGCATCCAATAGGGATCCCGAAAAAATTTCCAAGACATTCATAGATATTACGGATGACGGACAACTCAGGGAATGTCAGTGAAAGGTTGTGCCGGAGATCCTGGAGGTCAGCGTTAGTATATAAAAGAACAGCGTAGGCTGTTTTCTCATCACGACCTGCTCTTCCGGCTTCCTGAAAATAGGCCTCGATGGAGTCGGGCAGGTTCACATGAATCACATATCTAACGTTGGGCTTATCAATCCCCATTCCGAAGGCATTGGTTGCGACGATCACCTGATAATCTTCCTTCATCCAGGCATTCTGCCTTTTTTCTCTTTCTTTAGGATCCAGTCCGGCATGGTAGAATGTTGCCCGGATCTTTTGCTTTGCCAGGAAAGCTGCGATTTCTTTAGTCTGGCGGCGGTTTCTTGCATAAATTATCCCACTTCCTTTGATGGTCCGGATGATTTTCAGAATCCTGGCATTTTTATCTTCTTCATGAAAGACAAAATAGGTCAGATTGTTCCGCTCAAAGCTTTTCCGGAAGAAATTACCGTTCCTGAACCCAAGTTTTTCCTGGATATCTTCAATAACCCGAGGTGTTGCTGTTGCAGTAAGCGCAAGGATTGGTACATTGGGAAGTAATTCTTTTATTTCTGCGATCTGAAGGTAAGGAGGACGGAAATCGTATCCCCATTGGGAAATGCAATGTGCTTCGTCGACCGCCAGAAGACTCACTTTCATTCGCTTTACAGCATCGCGGAACATAGGTGTTGTCAATCGTTCCGGAGAAACATAGAGCAACTTGAATTCACCGAAACGGCAGTTATTCAGGGCAATCTCAATCTCTCTCTGATGCATTCCACTGTATATTGCAACAGCCTTGATCCCTTTTCTTTTCAGATTTTCAACCTGGTCTTGCATCAGGGAAATGAGAGGGGAGATGACGATACATATTCCCTCCTGCACCAAAGCCGGTACCTGGAAGGTGATCGATTTTCCTCCTCCTGTTGGAAGTAATGCCAGTGTATCGTGTCCTTCAAGAACCGATTCAATGATTTCTTCCTGCAGTGGCCGGAAAGATGAATACCCCCAGTATTTCAGGAGTATTTGCTGTATGTTCAAAGCGATGAGCTTTAATTGATGACTCTGTAAACCGAATCGAGAACGGTACCGTCGACCCACTTGACGACGGCTACAACCTCATCGCTGAATCTCGGTTTCTCAGGTACGCCGCAGATTGCTTCTGCTTCTGATTTCAGTTCAGCAATGGTCTTGATCGGCAGCGAACTGTTTTTCATTTTTTCAATCAGGTCGGTTCGCAGCGGGTTGATCGCAATTCCTCTTTCGGTAACGATCACATCTACAAGTTCACCTGGACCGCAGAGAGTGGTCACTTCGTCACGAATCACCGGGATCCGGTCTCTGAATAACGGAATGGGGAGTATGGTACAACGGGAGAAAAGGCAATTCTGCCAACCGCCAATTCCGTGCAACAGATATCCGTCGGAATGTGTCACCACATTCGCGTTGAAGTTAACATCCACTTCCGTAGCTCCTAATATTACAGTATCCACGAAGGTGGCGAAATTCCCTTTGCCATGATAGTTGTAGCTTGTGAATGGACTCGTATTGACATGATTCGGATTTTCGCGCATGGAACGAACTCCTTCGAGATCGAAGGTCTGTCCGTCGAGTATATAATCAGTAAGCCCCTCTTCCAGCATATTTACCAGGTATTTGTTACTTCCGCCACGGGCGAACCGAGCTTTCCATCCTCTTTTTTTCAATATATCGGCAAAAAAGATTCCAATGGATAAAGCCGTTCCACCTGCGCCTGCCTGGAATGAAAATCCATCATGAATGATCCCTGCTTCATCACAAAACTGAGCTGTCCATTCGGCAAGTAAAAGCCGGTCAGGGCTTTTCGTGATTTCTGTCGTACCACTGATGATTTTTTCAGGAATTCCTATTTTGTCCTGTACTACGACATAATCTACATAGTTACCATGGATTTGCCATGGAATACATGGGAATGGAACGAGATGGTCGGTAACAATGATTACCCGGTCGGCATATTGGCTGTCGGCAAGAGCAAAACCCAGTAATCCGCAGGCTGCAGTACCATTGACCCCATTGCAGTTACCGAATGGATCCGCTGTGGGAGCTGCGATTACGGCAATATCTATATGCACCTCGCCGTCCTGGACTGATTGGTAGCGGCCTCCATGAGAACGAAGAACGCCCAGCCCTTTCATTTTTCCTTCAGAGGTAAATCTTCCAAGAGCTCCGTTCATGCTACCTTCGATATGGTGGATGGTTCCGTCTTCCAGGTATTTTGTCATTGATTCATGACAGGGAAAGGAGGCTGAGGGGAACCACATCAGATCTTTTATCCCCATATCATGGGCAATATCAAAGATCTGGTTAGCTACCAGGTCTCCATTCCGGAAATGATGATGGGTGGAGATTGTCATGCCATCTTTTAACCCGCATTTTATCAGGGCATCTTTCAGGCTTTCGGCTACTTTGTTACCATCTGCCGGATAATCGGCAGTAGTGGCGATAAAAGGAGCTGCCTTTCTTCCGACAGGTCTGTATTTCCCGACTCCCATATATGGAATTGCCGGTTTTCCGTTGATTACGGTTGGAACCATTCTCCCGGCAGCATTCTTTACCAGTTTATCATATTTATTCATAAGACTCCCTCCAGTTTTCTGAAAGTTTATTCATTTTGATGGCCATGTTAATAGTGTTCAGAGCTCTTTTAACGACGGGCGGGTCGATCATCTTGGTACCCAGGGAAACCACTCCCAGTCCTTGTTCTTCTGCTTTCAGGAAAGCAAAGACGATCTTTTTGGCTTTTTCGATTTCATCCTGTTCGGGAGCAAAGGCTTCGTGAATGATGCGGATCTGGCGGGGATGAATACAACCCATTCCGTCAAACCCGAGTGATTTCGACCGCAATACGTTCTGGCGTAATCCTTCTGAATCCCCTACATCGGAAAATACGGAATCAATAGGTTGGATTCCGGCTGCCCGGCATGCATTGACAACCATACAGCGGGCGAAGAAGCTTTCAGTTCCTTCCGTTGTGCGGCGGGTTCCGAGATCAGCTGTGTAATCCTCCAGACCAATAGCCATTGCCACAATATTCGGGGATGAGGTGGCAATAGCATAAGAATTGATAACACCTTTGGCACTTTCAATAATTGGCATAAGCCATACAGGAGCTTTGATTTTGTGCTTTTTCTTAATCAGGTTAATATTTTGATCGACATTTTCAATCTGGCCAGGTTCTTCACATTTCGGTAACAGGATCAGGTTCACATTATGAGGAATTACATATTCAAGATCTTCCAGTCCCCGTTCTCCCTGGTTGATCCTGACCATTCGCTCAGCTCCGTAAAAATCAAGCCCACGTAAGGCATTTCTGACAAGGTAACGAGCTTCGTCCTTTTTATCTGGAGCAACGGCATCCTCAAGGTCAAGAATGATACCATCGGGCTTGTGAATTCCGGCATTGATCATCAGGCTGGGGGTGTTGCCCGGAAGATACAGACGGGAAATCCGGTTCCGGTCTTTTGCAGTGGAATAATCGTTACTCGCAAGCATGGCAGGAAGAAACTCCTTTTCGCTTTGAATGCTTTTTTTAATGGCGGCTTCAATTCTTGCCATCAGAACAAACGGAAGTGCCCCGCTGTCCTCGATCTTCAGAAAAGCATTCCGGATCCCATAAAATTCAAGCATTTCAACGACCAGCTTATGGATGGAATTTCCGTAAAGCACACCAACCTTGCTTTCCAGAATAAATTCATTGCTTCCGGATTCCTTCAGTTCCAGCGTGACAAAACAGTCGGAACGTACCGATTTACCTTTATTTCCTGTAGTTATTACTTCCATATTGATAGTATTTTCGATCAATTTTCAAAAGTAGGTAAATCCGTTTTCTTTTCAAAGAAAGCAGTTGCCTTTAGAAGACAGAGTATTCTTTTCATGGTATATATCCTGATCGTATCACAGGATGAAAACCAGAATTCAAATTGATGGGGATGGATATGGACAAAGTAGTTATTTTTGCATAGCATAAAAGGTAAAGACAAATGGCAAAAAAAACATCCCGGAAACAACATGGATTTTCCGGAAATGTACTTGTTATAACACTTATCAGGGTCCTGGTTGTATTAGCCTTGTTCTTCTTATCCAGGCTTCTCTTTTACTTGTTCAATCTGCATTACTTCTCCGATCTTTCATTCGCTCAGTTGTTACGCATCTTGTTTGTGGGGATCCGATTTGATATCGCTGCTGTGTTTATTCTGAATGTGCCATTTATTCTGATGAATTCTTTGCCATTCCGGTTCAGGTACAACAAGACATACCAGGGCATTACCCGGGGATATTTCTATACGGCCAATACTATTGGGCTTTTAGCCAATTTTATTGACATCATTTATTTCCGGTTCACTCTGAAGAGGATGACTGGCGATATTTTTAATTATCTCTCGGTTGGAGGGGATTTTAATAAGCTGATACCTCAGTTCCTGAAGGATTTCTGGTACATAGCGATTGTGTTTTTTATCTTTACTTTTGCGCTGATCTGGCTTTCATACAAGGTTAAGCTTAATCCTGCCCCGAAAAAAATCAAAAGACTGGCTTACCGGTATTATATGAGCCAATCTTTTCTGTTCCTGGTTGTTATCTTTTTTACGATAGTAGGAATCCGCGGAGGTTTTCAACTTCGACCGATTAGTATAATTACAGCCGGAAATTATGTTTCTGCCAAAGATGTTCCTTTGGTTCTGAATACGCCGTTTTCGGTTGCCAAAACCATCGGTCATGAAACATTGTCAGAAAAAGCCTACTTCAGGTCGGAAAGATCTCTTGAGAAAATATATAACCCGGTTCATAAAGGAGTATCAACAGGATTTCATCCTGTGAATGTCATGGTTATCATCCTGGAAAGCTTTTCCCTGGAGCATTTCGGCAGTATGAACAAGTCTTTGGAAAACGGTCACTATGAGGGTTTTACGCCTTTTCTTGATTCGCTGATAAACCAAGGAATGTTTTTTAAAGCTTTTGCGAACGGAAAAACATCTATTCAGGGCATACCGGCTGTACTTTCGGGAATCCCGTCGCTGATGTACGAATCCTATATCCAGTCAAATTATTCTACAGATAAGGTTTCCAGTCTGGCAGGCCTTCTTAAAACCAAAGGATATGTTTCTGCATTTTATCACGGGGGAACGAACGGAACCATGGGATTTGATGTTTATACAAAATATTCAGGCTTTGATCATTATTTCGGACGTTCGGAATATAATAATGAAAAGGATTATGATGGAAAATGGGGAATCCGTGATGAAGAATTCTTCCAGTTTACGGCTAAATCCATCAATCAGCTTCATGAACCTTTTCTGGCTGCTTTATTCTCATTGTCTTCCCATCATCCCTATTTTGTGCCGGCTAAATACCAGCCTTTTTTAAGAAAAGGCAAGCTTCCGATTCAGCAAAGCATTATGTATGCGGATTATTCACTGAAAAAATTCTTTGAAACGGCAGAAAAGATGCCCTGGTTTGACCGGACTCTGTTTGTTATTACTGCTGACCATACCTCGGAAGGGTACTATCCCTATTACCAGACTTCAGCGGGTCAATTTGCCGTTCCTTTGCTTTTCTATCGTCATAACAGCGATATTCACGGAGAGCCATCCTCTATCGCCCAACAGACCGACATCATGCCTTCCGTTCTGAGTTACCTTGGATATGATAAGGATTATGTGGCTTTCGGCAACAATGTTTTTGATACAACCTGCAACCGGTTTTCCATTCATTTTATTTCAGGTATCTACGGACTCATCAAAGACGGATATTTGCTGGAATATGATGGATTGCATTCAACAGGGCTTTATGACCTGCACAACGACAGCCTTCAGAAAAATAACCTTATCAATAAACGCTCTGATGTCAGAAACCGGCTTGAACTTTTTATCAAGGCGTACCTTCAGCAATATAATAACCGGATTATAGAAAACAGATTGACTGCAGATTAAATATGGAACAGAGCAAAAATAAAAAAAGAAAGGCTCTTTTTATTATCAACCCGATTTCCGGAGTCCATAATAAAAAAGGATTGGAAGAGTTGATTTCCAGTAATCTGGATAAAAATAAATTCGATTATTCGGTTAAATACTCCGAAGCGCCTGGTCATGCCATTGAATTAGCCAGCCAGGCAGTCAAAGATGGAGTGGAAATCATTATAGCCGTGGGTGGTGACGGAACCGTTAATGAAGTAGGGCAAGCGCTGGTAGGTACATCTGCTATTCTTGGGATTATCCCCTGCGGTTCCGGTAACGGCCTGGCCCGTCATCTGAAGATTTCGACTAACCGGAAGAAAGCCATTGACGTCATTAACAAGTTGAATGTTAAAAAGATAGATACAGCAACGGTTAATGGGAAAGTATTTATCAGCATTGCCGGGCTTGGATATGATGCATATGTAGCCCGTCAGTTTTCAAAAGCTTCGAAACGGGGCTTCTTTACTTATTTCCGGATCGTTTCGGAGGAGTATATTAAGTACCAGCCAAAGAAATATACTCTTGAAATTGACGGAAAGACCATCCAGCGGAAAGCATTACTGATTACATTGGCCAATTCCAATCAATTTGGAAATAATGTGTCTATTTCTCCCAGAGCCAGTGTTGATGATGGTTTTATCGATGTATGCATTGTCCGCAGGATTCCCGTTTTCCTGCTTCCTTTTTATGTGCCCATGCTCTTTTTGAAAACCTTCAACAAAACTCATTATATAGAAATCATAAGGGCTAAATCGGTGATCATTCACAGGGGGAAGAACAAATCCATTCATCTGGACGGAGACCCATATCGGATGGGAGACACTATTGAGATGACTGTAAATCCTCAATCTTTAAATATTATCTTTCCTTAAATGAAGTATATGAATGCACTTTCCACGACAGTTGGTTTTGATGATAAAATAAAGGAAGTACTTCTCAACTGGGGATTATCAAACAGGATTACCTGTTATATAGCTGACTTTTCAACGCTTATTGCTGTTTTGATTTTTTCCATCATTGTCTACTATATTGTCAAGGCGATCATTAATCATGTTTTACGAAAGATTGTTCTCCGTTCACCCAGTAAATGGGATGATTACCTCTATGAAGAGAAAGTGTTTACACGTCTCGGGCTTTTGATTCCTGCACTGATTCTGGAAGTTTCTCTTCGCCCCGCTATTGCCGCTTATCCGAAAACCATTCATTTCCTGGATGTTGCTCTCGGAATCTATTCCGCATTTGTCATCATTATTGTTGCAATATCTTTCCTGAATGCCATTTATAAGATATATGGAGACTATGACGTGGCTGATAAAAAGCCCATCAAGGGGTATGTCCAGATAGGGAAGATTTTTGTTTATGTGATCGGATCGATTATCATCATTTCAATGCTGATCGGACAATCACCGATTACTTTGCTGGCCGGACTGGGTGCTATTTCAGCTGTTCTTTTGCTGATTTTTAAAGACAGTATCCTGGGTTTTGTTGCCGGTGTTCAGATATCCTCTAATCATTTACTGCACCTTGGCGACTGGATCACCATGGAGAAATACAATGTGGATGGAGTGGTAACCGATATTTCGCTCGTGACAGTGAAAGTGCAGAATTTTGATAACTCGGTTTCAGCAGTTCCGACATATTCTTTTATTTCGGAATCCTTTCAGAACTGGAGAGAACAACTGCAAAACGGAGGAAGACGGATGAAACGCTCTCTTCTGATTGATATCCTTTCAATCCGGCAGGCTGATAAAGAATTGAAGAGCAGGATCCGTGAAAAATATTCTCTTCCGGTTTTGCAGGATAATGCTTCAGAAGGAATGACGAATCTTGGCTTATTCCGTGAAGTCATGACGGATTATTTGAAAAAACAACCGGAAGTCAATTTAGGTATGACTTGCCTGATTAGGCAACTGGAGGCCACAGACCACGGATTACCCTTGGAATTCTATGTGTTTCTGAAAATCGATAATTATATTGCATATGAAAACTATGTGAGCGGGTTATTTGAGTATATTTTCTCCATTTTGCCTGATTTTGGATTAAGAATATATCAGCGCACAAGTGTCATTCAAACAGAAAACAGATAAAATTTTATATATTTGTTGATACATTTATTTCATTAATAATTAAGGAGTATTGTTATGGCATTTAATTTAAGAAATCGCAATTTTTTAAAAGAACTGGATTTCACACCGAGAGAAATTCAATACTTGCTTGATCTGGCAATGGATCTGAAAAAAGCAAAGTATACCGGGACTGAACAGCAGCATCTCAAAGGAAAGAATATCGCTCTGATATTTGAAAAGGCATCCACGCGCACACGTTGTGCTTTCGAAGTGGCAGCATATGATCAGGGTGCCAATGTGACCTATCTGGGGCCGGAAGGATCTCATATCGGTAAGAAAGAAACCATGAGAGATACGGCAAGGGTGCTGGGAAGAATGTTTGACGGAATTGAATATCGCGGTTTCGGTCAGCAGATTGTCGAAGATCTTGCATCATTTTCCGGTGTTCCTGTGTGGAACGGATTGACCAATGAATTTCATCCGACTCAGGTTCTTGCTGATTTCATGACCATGCTGGAACATAGCCATAAACCATTGAATGAGATTTCATTCTGCTATTGCGGGGATGCCCGTTACAATATGGCTAATTCACTGATGGCTGGAGCTGCAAAAAT
Organism: Bacteroidota bacterium; assembly: GCA_030706225.1. Taxonomy (GTDB): domain Bacteria; phylum Bacteroidota; class Bacteroidia; order Bacteroidales; family FEN-979; genus JAUZOW01. The sequence goes on from JAUZOW010000080.1 coordinate 12,316, forward strand.
GGGTATGGATTTCCGTGCAGCAGCTCCTGAAAAATACTGGCCTTCGCCTGAATTGGTTAATACCTGCAAAGACATTGCAAAAGAAACCGGTGCAAAGA
>JAUZOW010000081.1 GCA_030706225.1 Bacteroidota bacterium
CCGGATGAGATAACAAAGCTTTTCGGTGAAATGACTCAACAGGTGATCAACAGCCGGGAAGAAAAATGGTATTTTGGCCAGGGATCGTCCTACCTGGAAGTCGACTTTCCATCTGATAATCCTGGAAAGGTGAGCAAGTTCAACTATACTGAAAATTCACTGAAATCGGAAAATATTACGGACAACAAGCTTGAGATGCTGACCAAAAGAATTATCACAACCGGGGAAGATCTGAATACTCAGTTTGGTGTTCCGAAGAAAAAAACAATCACTCAGGATAAAGAAGAATGGGAATACCAGTCAGGCTATATGAAAGTTCTGGTCCAGATTGATAAAGCCACTGGGAAAATTAAAAACCATATTTGCCAGACTGCAGGCAGAATTCCTGTACAACAACCTTCACAAAGCAAGTGAGATTGATTCAAACAGGAAGAAAGCCAGGTTGGTTGAAAATCAAGATCCCCGCGGGTAAAGAATATCTCTCTGTCAGGGAAATCGTTGAAAGAAACCGGCTGAATACTATATGTTCGAGCGGCCATTGTCCGAATGTAGCCGATTGCTGGGGACGGAGAACTGCAACATTCATGATTCTGGGAGATATTTGTACACGATCCTGTAAATTTTGTGGGGTCAAAACAGGTCGGCCTGCAAAGCCCGATCCGGATGAACCCCGGAGAATCGCTGAATCGGTTCGTGATATGAGTTTAAAACATGCCGTTTTGACATCAGTCGACCGGGATGATCTGCCTGATGGAGGTTCCGGACATTGGGCTCAGACCATTACTGCTGTAAAATCAATGAATCCGGGAACAACTCTTGAGGTTTTGATTCCGGATTTCAGCAACGATCATTCCGCCCTGCAACGGGTGGCGGATGTCCGTCCTGAAATTATTTCACACAATATAGAAACGGTAAGGCGACTTACTTCCGGGGTTCGCAGTGTTGCCCGGTACGACCGTAGCCTTAAAGTGTTGGAATACCTGGCAAAAACAGGAATCCGGGTTAAATCCGGAATTATGCTTGGACTTGGAGAAACCCGGGAAGAAATTCTGGAAACACTGGCTGATCTTCATAAAGCAGGATGCGAGGTGGTGACCATCGGACAATATCTCCAACCTACCCGAAAGCAGCTCCCTGTGGTTGAATATCTTTCTCCCGGATATTTTAAAGACCTGGAAATTGCCGCTCATGAAATGGGCTTTCGTCATGTAGAAAGCGGGCCGCTGGTTCGATCATCCTTTCATGCAGAAAAACATGTCATCTGATACCCGATCCTTGATCTGGAAAAATTATCCCTGGGAATCCGTCGTTATATTAATGCCATAGAAGAAGCCGTTATCCTTTCAATGGAAGAATACGGAATCCATACTTATCGTCCAAAGGATGCAACGGGAGTATAGCTGGAACTTTCAGGAAATAATTAAAGAACACCTGAAAAAAACCTTCTGAAAATATTTTTATCTTAAGCATATCACATTTGACGGGTTAAACCGATTAATTCATCAAATAACTTCTTTAAGAATAAAAGAAAATCAAAGGGAATTCTGCTGGATTTTTTTTATTTTTACAAAAGAATAAAAAACAGAATGGATAAGCGTTGGGTGCTTAAAGATCAAGGTGATGGCGAAATTGTTAAAATGCTGTCATCTAAGCTGTCCATCGATCGTAATCTTTCAAATCTGCTTGTCCAGCGCGGTATTTATACTTTTGATCAGGCAAAATCTTTTTTCCGCCCTTCCCTTGAGGACCTTCATGATCCTTTTTTAATGAAGGATATGGATAAGGCGATCGAACGGATTGAAAAGGCACTGGATAGCGGGGAAAAGATCATGATTTATGGCGATTACGATGTAGACGGAACTTCGGCTGTTGCCTTGGTCTACTCTTATTTTCACAAAATATATAATAAACTTGATTTCTATATACCTGATCGGTACACAGAAGGGTATGGAATATCTTTCATGGGAATTGATTATGCCGCTGAAAATAATTTTTCCCTGGTTATAGCACTGGATTGTGGAATAAAAGCTGTAGAAAAGGTTGCTTATGCCCATGAGCGTGGCGTCGATTTTATTATCTGTGACCATCACCGTCCGGGTGCAGATCTTCCGGATGCCTGTGCTGTTCTTGATCCCAAAAGGGCAGATTGTCAATACCCTTATAAGGAACTTTCCGGCTGCGGAATAGGTTTCAAGCTGATCCAGGCTTATGCACAACATAATAAAATCCCATTTTCCAGTCTTTATGAGTATCTCGATCTGGTAGTGGTAAGTATTGCATCCGACATTGTTGACATTACAGGTGAAAACAGGATACTTGCCTATTACGGGTTGAAATTACTGAACACCAAGCCACGTCCCGGGCTGGAAGCAGTACTTAAATTCAGCAATGTTCAGAAAAAAGAATCCAATGGGAATGGCAGTAAAGTAAATGGAAACAGCGAAGATTTTTTTTCTCGTTTTTTGACCATATCCGACCTTGTTTTCCTTGTAGGACCCCGTATTAATGCGGCAGGACGTATTGAAAGCGGGCTGAATTCCGTAAAACTGCTGATCTGTAAAGATAGCGATGAAGCTCTGAAACTTGGGGAACAGATTAATAATAACAATATTGAGCGAAAGAATCTGGACATGACAGCAACCCAGCAGGCGCTTGAAATGATCGCCAAGGATGAGGAGATGCTGAAAGCCAGGAGTACTGTTATTTATAATCCTGCCTGGCATAAGGGTGTCATAGGTATTGTTGCTTCCAGGCTTACCGAACATTATTACCGCCCAACGATCGTGCTTACCTTTTCCGGAGATTTTATTACAGGATCTGCCCGATCAGTCAAAGATTTTGATATTTATGACGCTATCGATGCCTGCAGTGATTTGCTGGAACATTTCGGAGGACATAAATATGCAGCAGGATTATCCTTGAGGCCGGAGAATTACGAAGCTTTTAAAGAGAGGTTTGAACAGGTTGTTGCCAGCAGACTGGAAGGGAAAGAACTTTTTCCCGAAATTGAAGTCGATGAAGTCCTTCCGCTGAGCGCGATTAATTCAAGGTTTTACAATATTCTCAAGCAGTTTGCTCCGTTTGGGCCGGGAAATGCCTCCCCGCTATTTCGTACCGATGGGGTTGTAGCTACATATGGTTCCAGAATCGTAGGGAAAAATCATCTTAAGCTTTCCGTGATCCATCCGGAAATCTCAAGCCAACCGTTACCAGCAATCGCTTTTCAGCAGGGCGACCATTATTCTATGATCGAAAAGGATATTCCGTTTAACATTTGTTTCCATATTGAAGAGAATGAATGGAACGGGAATGTATCCCTGCAATTGAATATTAAAGATCTGAAATTCGGGGATTAAAAGGGAACTTCCTTTCAGTCACCAAAACAAACTCCCATTTCCCTTGCTTTCTCAATGACCGGGTGGTTCATCGGGACATTCCGGAGTTTTCCGCCGACTTCTGCCAGCGGAACCGATTTGACTTCGTTGCTGATAACAGATACCATTTGTCCGAACTCACCTTTAGCGATCAGGTCGACTGCATATGCTCCAAAACGGGTGGCCAGAATCCGGTCCATCGGGGAAGGACTTCCTCCCCGCTGAATATAACCCAGGATGGTTTCGCGGGTTTCCAGTCCTGTTTTTTCCTGGATTGCATCGGCAAGATATTGTGCCGCTTTTTCACCTTTGGGAACCGGGATACCTTCTGCAACCACTACGATGGAATATGGTTTTTTGTTAACTGCTCTGCGTTTCAGACAATGGGCAACAACATCGATATCGAAAGGAATCTCGGGTATCAGAACAACATCACCGCCGCCGGCGACTCCCGAATATAAAGCAAGCCAACCGGCATGATGTCCCATCACCTCGATAACCATAATCCGCTTATGGCTGTTTGCCGTCGTATGCAGCCGGTCGATGGCATCGGTTGCGATCAGCAAAGCTGAATCAAAACCAAAAGTAACATCAGTACCCCAAACATCATTATCAATGGTCTTTGGGATACCGATGATATTTAGTCCACCCTCGGCAAGCAGGGCAGCGGTTCGTTGTGTTCCGTTTCCGCCGATGCATACCAAGGCATCCAACCCCATTTCATCATAATGTTTTTTGATCAGATGAGGCTTATCTATTGAGCTGAAAATAGTTCCTTTCTTGAAAGGATTTTCCCGTGAAGTACCCAGAATTGTTCCGCCCAGTGTCAAAATGCCGGAAAGCTGGTTTTCATCAAGAGTAACGTATTCCTCATTGATCAGACCGAGAAAGCCTGAAGAAATTCCAACCACCTCCATCCCGTATTCCAGAATGGCTGTCTTTCCGACACCCCGTATCGCAGCATTGATTCCAGGGCAATCACCTCCTGCAGAAAGAATGCCGATGCGACGGGCTTTAGTTGATGCCATAGGCTACTTTAATGTAAAAGTTCCGGTTCCGATCTCTTTGTCTTCCGAGAAAACACTCACTGAATAGGTTCCTTTCATCGTAGGCTTTTCCTGATCTCTCTTTGTCCATTTTACACAGATATTCTGGGCTTTTCCGTCCCAGGTGATATCTTCACGGAGAGAATAAGGAACAGCCTGACCGTTGAATGAAAAGGTATCGTACTTGCTTTTGATTACAACAACTCCATCAGGCCGGGTGATCCGGACAAAGATGATCTTTTTACCTGCCTTGACCAAAGGATTTTCACCAAGTGTAAAGCAGATTTTCAGACGATCGGTCCTTGAAGCCTTGTCGGTTGGTTGTTCCTTATCGGGCCCTTTCAGCTTGCAGGGAGTGACTGTAATGCCGTAAGCCCGCAAAATTGCAGCCTCGTTCATCTTTTCATTCATCTCCTCTTTGTCCTTGATAAGAGATTGTGAACGAACCTGTTCATTCCTGAAATCCTGGCGGATCTTTTCATTTTCAGCTGTCAGTGTTCTGGTCACAGTATAGAGTGAATCAATCTGCCGGACATATCCCTGAGCAATTTTCTGGAGTCTGGAAAGTTTTTTCCTTACTTTGTCATATTCCCATTGGGTATCCAGCAACTTGCGGATCTCAATAGCATTGCTCTGGATTATGCTGTCCTTGGCTTTCAGAGAATCTGCAATTGTACCATACTCCTGCTTGATCTTGTTATGCTCGGTAACCATAGAATCCAGTTCCTTTTGAAGCTCAATTTTCTCTGCTTCCTTTTCATTAACAAGCTTGTTCAGATGCGTTCTCTGGATGAAAATCCAAACAAGCAATCCAAGAATTACCAGCCCCAGGATCATCATCCACATCTTCGACTGGCGGGAATTCTGATTTTGCTCGTCCATACTATTGAAATTTAAAATCGATTCACAAAGATAACGCTATTTTTCCTTAGGTGCGATGACACTACTTCCATGTTCACGAACGATTTCACGAAGCCACCATTCGGGATATCCTGGTTGATTAGGCATTACAGGAATTCCATAACCATTATCCTGGAATTTTCCATCTTTTTCTTTTTTGATGTTTCCATCCATATATTTTACAAAGAGGTATTCTCCCAGATCTTTCCATCTGGCGACCGTTGCATTTCCTGTTGTTACTGAATAATTGGTGATGGCGGCAATGGCTTTTGCTTTATTGGTTTTGTAAAGAGCAAGAGCTTTTTTGTCAATGCTCTTTACTTCATCAATATATTTCAGCTCAAGCTGCAACTGAACCGGCTGAATATCCTTTATCATCACATTATAACGGGTATATGCCCAGTTGGAAACCCAGTTGAATGTCCAGAATGCGGATGTGGAGGAAAATTTCAGCATACTTCCATTCCCTACGGCATAAGCAGATGGAATTTTGTTCATTCCGCAGTACATTGGCGAAAAAACGGTTGTATAGGTATCATCCACGCCAAACCAATGAATCCCTCCGATCGGGTCGGGAAGCCAGTTACGTGATTGGGAAACAAAAACAAAACCGGTCTGCTGGGTGGAAGTTGCACGTTCATTGACATAATTTTCATTATCGATGGTCCAGTTCATCGGACGCCAGCGGTAGGGACATGCATAAGGACCGCCACCGATATCTTTTGTCATATCCATTTTGGTTCCTTCATAATGATCGCGCATAAGTTGCATGACTTCATGAAGGGTAAGCTTATGATCCGGCTTGATCCATAACGGCATCCGGTTAGTGCAATAACCCCATTTGCCTATTTCCAGCTTACCCATGGCATAATCTTCGTATTTTGACATACCGGCGTTGATCCGGTTGAACATAGACCATACGCGGGCTTCGCAACCACGTGCGCCACCAAAAGTCAGTGGATTATAGGTGTCTGAAAAACTGAACTCTTCATCTTTTCCGTCAAAATAACCCTTGCTGCGTGCAAAAGAGATAACATCCGGTGAATAAATGCAATTTTCCGGATCGTTCAATGGGAACTGAGTGATACGTGCCTGGTTGGCATGACCGCAGACGTAACCTTCAGGAACTCTTCTTGCAACCCAAACAGCACCAAGCTGTCCGTCGCCTTTACCAATCATCTCGAGAATCCATACTTCATTAGGATCCGAGATGGAAAAAGATTCGCCTTCACTTGAATAACCGTATTTTGAAACCAGATCACCGAAAACATGGATGGCTTCACGGGCTGTTTTTGAACGCTGAAGACCGAAATAGATAAGGGTGCCATAATCGACAATGGCGCCTTTCTGATGCTGTAGCTCATCCCGGCCTCCGTAAGTGGTTTCTCCAATGGAGACCTGATGCTCATTCATATTACCGATCACGGAATAAGTATGGCGAACCTGCGGGATCTGTCCCAGTGGCTTGCCGGTATCCCATTCAATTACTTCCACCATCGCTCCTGCAGGATAATCCTTGGCAGGACGGTAGTAAAGTTCGCCATAGAGTTGATGGGAATCCGCTGCATAAGTGATCATGACCGATCCATCCACTGAAGCACCCTTCGAGATCAGGAAATTCGTACAGGCACGGGTCGAATTTATCCCAAACAACCCGAATGCAAGCAGAATGAAAGATAAACAGATTTTTTTCATAAAGATATTTGTTGTTTGTTTTTATAAATACTGGTCCAATCGTAAACTCATAAATCTTAAAATCCAATATTAAATCCCGCATTCAATGTATTTGTCTCACCATGTAACATTTCCGGAGTAAAGTATTCCGGATTGTTCCCTGAGATGATGCGATGGATGATTCCTCCGAAGATATAACAATCATTAAGTACTTCATAACGAAGGTTTAACCCTGTAATATTGCTTTTCCACTCCAATCCGGACAACACCGGTACGGCATAAGGATCTTCCATCTCCGGAAAAACATCATCCTTTCCATGCTCCGAAAGTTCCCATGACAGCGTGCAGATTAATCCGCGAATCGGTCTCCAGTCGAGAGCTACATAGATTTCCTGGGAATTATCGCGAAGATAATTCCCAAGGTTAAACTTATTGGATGCAAAGGTAAGAGTTTGTTTTGAAGATTTATATGTCATTGGATCCGTAAAAGTATATTCGGTTGTAAAAGCAAAATCCCGTACCGGAAAATCACTCAGGCGGAATCCAGCCTTATAGCTGAAAAAATTGTGACGTCCCTTTTCTACCAAAGCTTTCCAGTTAAAGTCATCCATGAATACGGAACCGTAAAGATGCAGGTGATTGATATTTCTTGAACTTACATTAATAAAAGCCTGGGAGTTATTCCCGAAATAATTGTCCTGGAATGCATTACCTGAATATTTAAATCGTGTGAAAAAGAGAAAAGGGCTCAGAAAGGCGGGGTTGAAATAATCCGCACAAGAGATTACAGAATTTCCGGCAGAGATATCAAGCCCTTTCACGGGAGTAAAAGTCATCAAGGCTGCCGCCAGAAATTTATTGAAATAGTAATTGCGGATATCCTGGGGAATGTAATATGTCCTGCTGGAATCGATAACCTGTGAGATAAGCATTCCTCCGAGCCAGTGGTAATTGAACCATTTGCAGGGCTTCATTTCCAGTTGAAGGAAAGGAAAGGAAGGGGTTCGTCCTGAAAAGATATTTGATCCGTGATAGTTATCACCCCATTGAAAATGGTCTTTTGCCAGGGTGAGAGTTCCCCAATTCCAGGAATAGGAGATTCCGCCTCTCATTTCACTATAATCCCCGGCTTCATTGGTGTAATTCTTCCAGGCAGCGCCTTCTTCCTGATTGAGATAATGAGGATCAGTAAGGATCTGATGTTCATTGTTATCCCGGAGACTGGCATAAAATCCCACATGATGGGTTACATACCCGAAAACTTCCACGCCTCCCCAACGATGAGTTCCCGAACCATTTTCATTTACATTGGCAAGAATACCCCAGATCGGCCGGAAAGAGAAAGTAAATAAAGAATCCCGATACAGGAATGCAGGTGGGTTCCCGGATGACCCTGAATGAGGATTGTTTTTAAAAAGGCCTTTCCCCTTTTTAAACCAGGAGAGATCTGGATTTATCTCCAGATTGAAATCTTTCATGTAGAAATCCAGCTCTTTCTTCTGACGTTTTGATAACTTATCTCTCTGCTCCGATGCTTCCTTAAGCTTCTCTGCTATGAATTCACGGGAGTAAGGCTTTACAACGGAAGTAATGGTTATTACCTTCAGATTGGCCAGTTCGTCAATGAAATCATAAAGAGAACTCCAGGTAAGATCTTGATAAACTACCTGGGAGGTACCTGAAAATGACAGGATGATGCAAAGACTGATAAAAATGAATCTTTTCAAAAGTTTCTATGAAATTTACCTGAATGAATCCAAGTACATGTACAAATGTACAAAACAGAATGGATTCATCGTAAATTCAGATCAATTCATGCAAGAAAACGTGTACTTTTGCGTTGTGGATTATATTGCATTATGAAAAAGCTTTTTCTTATTTGCGTGGTTATCCTTTACTCAATGTGTGGCTTTCCCCAAATTGCAGCCAGGACTGGATCCGGGAAAGAGTTGAGGCATTTTTTTCTGGATTTTTCCGGGGGCATTTCCTTGCCGACAGGGGTTTATTCATCGACTGACCTTTCCAGATCTAAAGCCGGATTTGCTTCTTCCGGTTTTGTCGGGCAGTTGAACCTGATCTGGATGGGAAAAAAGAACCTTGGATTTGACATTCAATACTGCTTCCTTCATAATCCATATGTTTCAGGGAATGAATCGGTCATTCCGGAAGGATATAATGAGGAACTGGGATCCCATGGCTGGTCAAACCATTTTTTCCTTGCCGGTCCTGTTTATATAAAGCCGATTGGTAAATTTTCCATCGATGTCCTTTTATTAGGAGGAGTTATCTTTTCATCTACCTCTTTTTTCAACGAAAAAAATCCTGTTTCCGGTACTTTAAATAAGAATGTCGGATCCGGTTTTGCTTATGAAGCCGGAATAGGACTGGGTTATAACATCACTTCAAGGTTGGTGGTTAAAGCCAATCTGAACTACATGGAAGGATTCCCCGATGTCGATAGGCAATATTACTTATATACCCCGGCTGATTCGACCTCCGGAACTCCAGGTTACAGTACTGTTACCACGCATGCAACCCACAAGGTGGTTTCATCATTCAACATGGGTGCAGGCATACTGTTCAAATTCTGATTTTTGAAATGATCTTTTAAAATGAAAAAAATATTCCTACCCCTTCTGTTCGTAGCTATTATTGTACCCAGGGTATTTTCACAGGTCAATGTTAAGGATTCCTCCATTTTTACCCCGATCTTTTATGCTACCTATTCATTTCAGATCCCGGGCGGAGGGATTGCTCAGCAATTCGGTTCCAATTCCAGCATCGGCGGGGGATTTATGCTTAAATTTAAATCGAACTGGCTTCTTGATTTTGAAGGGAATTTCCTCTTTGGAGGCGATGTGAAAGGTTCAGATACTCTTCTGAAAAATATTTGTACTCCCGATGGCTATCTCATCGATGCAAATGGATATTATTCCGACATTGCTTATTATGAAAGAGGGTTCAGCTTTCTTGGAAAGATCGGGAAACTGATCCCCATCTGGCCCAACCCGAATTCGGGAATTCTTATTATGGCCGGTGGAGGCTTTGAACAGCATAAGATACGTATCCACCTGATCAACAGCAGCGCTCCTCAGCTCGAAGGCGATTATGTGAAAGGGTATGACAGGCTTAACAATGGCCCGGCAATTACAGGATCCATCGGATATATGTACCTGGGGAGCCAGCGGCTTACCAATGCATACATAGGATTTGAATTCATGCAGTCATGGACACAGAACCGAAGAGACATGAATTTTGATACGCAAAAGAAAGATGCCAAAAAGTATACGAACCAGTTTTATGGGATTAAAATTTGCTGGATGATTCCTGTTTACAAACGGACTCCGCAGAATTATTACCTTTATTGATTCGGAAAATCCCGAAGGCGCCTCTCCGGGGAAAGAGAACAAAAGCATGATCAAGGCTTTCTTTTATAACAGAATTACAGGATTTTATTTCTTTCTGATTCGGGTATCATCTCTTTTCAATTCAAAAGCAAAAAAATGGGTTAACGGGCGAAAGAACCTTTTCAGGGATCTTTCAGAAGCCAGAGCAAAATTTGCAGGCTCCCGCGTTGTTTGGTTCCATTGTGCAAGCCTGGGGGAATTTGAACAAGGGAGACCGGTCATAGAATCTTTCCGGAAAAAATACCCGGATTTCCGGATCTTTCTTTCATTTTATTCCCCTTCCGGTTATGAAATAAGAAAGAACTACCCGGGAGCCGATTATATTTTTTACCTGCCTGCTGATACTCCTACTAATGCATGCCGGTTGACGGAAATATTAAAGCCGGAAATGGCTTTCTTTGTCAAATATGAATTCTGGTTTAATATTTTAAAAGAACTTTCGGATAAGAACATACCCGTTTACATAATTTCAGCCATATTCCGGGAAAACCATTATTTTTTCAAATGGTACAGCTCCTGGCCAAGGAAAATGCTGCGGACCATCTCCTGGTTTTTTGTTCAGGATAGCCGGTCGGAAAAGCTGCTGCAGAATGCGGGTTTTTCCAATGTCACCCTTTCCGGGGATACCCGCTTTGACCGTGTATATGAAGTGGCAAAACAGAAAAAAACGTTTCCGCTGATTGACGCTTTTTGTGAAAGATCCAGGGTGTTTATTGCCGGAAGTTCATGGCCGGAAGATGAATCTGTATATTTCCCGCTGATTGCACAAAAAGTACCCGGGTGGAAGTTCATCATCGCTCCTCATGAAATCAATAAAGAGCGGATTGATAAGCTGATTAAGACATTACCTGTTCCTGCAATCCGTTTTTCCGGACTCGACGGGAAAACCATTTCTGAGTGTGATGTCTTGATCATTGATACCATAGGAATGCTGGCATATCTGTACCGGTTTGCCTGCATTGCCTTGATCGGCGGAGGATTCAGAACGGGTCTTCATAATATTCTTGAGGCGGCGACTTTCGGAATCCCGGTAATATTCGGCCCCCGGTACGACAAGTTCAATGAAGCCCGTGAATTGATAGAAAGGGGAGGGGCATTCAGTGTCCGGAACCGGGAAGAATTTCTCCGGATTTTTCAGTTACTCGGGGAGGAAGAAGAATATAAAAAGGCAGCTCTGACCTGCCACAGTTATATTGAAGAAAAACAAGGCGCTACAGAAAAAATCATGAGTCATTTCCAGCTTTGATCATGAGCCGGAATTATGTGATTGGCGATATCCACGGATGCATTGTACCCTTCCGTGAAATGATAGAAGAAAAGCTCCGCCTGGAAAAAGAGGATGTTCTTTATCTTTTGGGGGATTACATTGATCGGGGTCCGGCAGTAAAAGAAGTGATTGATAAAATTCTGAAGTTGCAGGAGGAAGGATATCAGCTTTTCCCGATCATCGGGAATCATGAATATATGCTTTTGAAATCTATCAATAATCCCGGCTATTTCGACCTCTGGCACATGAATGGATGTATTGCAACGCTCACCAGTTTTGGAGTAACCCCTGATAAAGTATATGAAATTAGTTCTGTACAGCAGATTCCTGAGGATTATCTCCGTTTTTTCTCTTCTCTTCCTTTTTATATTGAAGCAGGGAATTATTTCTTTGTTCATGCCGGACTTCCCCCGCATTTGAAAACTCCCGGTTCCAGCCTGGAAGATCTGGTCTGGACCAGATCGGAAATTTACAACGAACATATTCTTGCCGGTAAGGTGCTTATTCACGGCCATACTCCGTTCACGTTGAATGCAATCCGGGCCCGGGTGGATAATAAGGAATCAAAGATCATCAATCTCGATGGAGGTTGCGTTTATCAGCATAATACTTTTCTTGGGAACCTGGTTGCCATGGATCTGGATTCAAAGGAACTTTTTGTCGTAAAGAACCGGGTTACCGGGTAATCCCGTCAATCCATCTTCTCAAATTGCTGGTTTC
>JAUZOW010000082.1 GCA_030706225.1 Bacteroidota bacterium
ATTGAGTATAAAAATGAAAAGATCGGTCTGACCAACGGGAAAAATCTCGACTTTGAAAATCTGACAGGGGAAGCAGGTATTTTTATTTATGACAAGAAATATTACAAGACTTCCGTTTCCGCAATCCTTGCTGTGCTTGGCAGTGAAATGTATTTTGATCTTTTTGCCTGGAAAGGAGCTTATGCCCATGTTCTCAAAGAGAATAAGGCAATGAAAATGTACATTCAATTTCTGGGATACAGACTATGTCCCGGTCAGGAAGATAAACACAATCAAAAGTATATCATGACGAAGGAAACCTACCAAAAAAACAGTTTTCTTCTCCGGAAAGCCCTGTCATTTGTAGGGAAATCTAATAAAAAAGGGAAGCTGGTTATTGAACCTTCCGATTTTAATGACGAACGAATTCTCTTCTGGGAAGAATTTCTGTTAAAAAAGCACCCTGAACTGGCATTGGAAGAAACACCGGAAGGCCGGATTTATTATTACTGATTTTTCTTCTTTTTTATTTTGAAATAGAACTTTGCCAGACGGGGTAACCGTTCGGCTATCCAGTTATATAGTGAAAATGGCAGCTTGGTTCCAAGGTACATGAAACGGAACAGAAGGTATCCGTATGCAGCAAAGATACAACGCCCGGGAACAAGACCGGGAGCGAATGATTTAAACTGCCTTTCATATCCCATTTTATCAGCCAGTTTCCCAACGGTGAAATCCATCTGACGAATCTGCTTTGGCGTCAACTCTTTTTTCCAGAGGTCGATCTTGTTTTTATTGATGGGTTCGGTCAGGCTCTTATGGTATTTCATCAACATTTCCTCCGGGATATATGCCGGTACTTCTGCTTTTTTGGTATAGAAATCCATCACTTCCGAATGATAGGGTAATGATAAGTATTCGCAAAGTTCGGGAACATGCTTGGCCGGATCGCTGACAAGATCTTCATATTTGATGATCCGGAAACGGTCCGGGTATTTTTTCCTCATTTTCAGAGCAAGCCGTACGACATATTTCCACCGGTATGAAAGCAGAAAAGTATTCAGCGCTTCAAACTCGAATTTTCGCATGGAAACGAAATTATCGCGGTAATCCCTTGTGATGCAAATGAATTTTGCATCCGGAAAAAGTTTTGCCAATTTTTTGGGATAGATGGAATAAATTGGATTTTTATCACCGATCCAAAGGATATCTTCTTTGGGAAACATGGAACCGGAGTGATAATTGACAAGCTTGTAAAAATTCATCGGGGAAAGCCCTTCTTTGTAATTCTTCAGCGATTCCAGGAAGGCGGTTTCATCCAGCTTCAGATAATCAAAATACCGCTGGTTGAAAACCTTCTGGGTCCTTAATTCTTCAAAGAGGTTCAGTGCATCCTCATAATGGATCTTACCCTGTTTTCTGTACCGGGAATACAGGTAAAAGAAAAAAGGATATTCGATGGGTATTTTAACATTGGGATGTGCGTCAAACAAGGTTCGCAACAGGGTTGTCCCCGAGCGGGGCCTTCCGAGGATGAAAAAAATCGGGATCTGGTCTATTCGCTTGCTTTCCATTGTTTTATGTTTTTTTTAATGTTACGGATAAAGTAAAAATCGCTTTTCCGGAAAGTAACCAGTTCCTTGAGCGACATTTCAGTGATCCGGAGATAAATAATCAGAAAAGATATGGTTCCAACAGAATAGCTGACGTTGGTTGCCCATACGGCTCCCATTGCTCCGAATCTGGGTATCCAGATGTAGTTCAGTACTATATTGATGATCAATGCCGGAATGAAGGTATAAATTGCAACCTGGGGCTTTCCCATGCCGGCAAGACGGCTGTTCAGAATCCGGAAAAGGATCAGAACCATGACTCCCGGCAGGATCATCTGAATCAGACGGACACTTCCTGTAAAACTTTTTCCAAAGATAAGAGGGACAAGGAACGGGGAGATGAAATAGATGATGAATCCTCCTGTAACGGCAAAAATAAATGAGACTCTTGCAATGGAAGCGACGGTTTTATGCACCAACCGATCCTCTGAGGAAGCTGCACTCCGGGTCAGGACAATAGTTTCGATAGCTGAAGGGATATGCCAGAGTTGTTCGGCAATCTGTGTTGCCAGGGAATACAACCCGATCTGTTCAAGTGTGGATAGTCTTTTAAGCAAAATAATATCCACACGGTAATTGAGTTGCATCATGAATACGGAAATAGCGAATACCACTCCGAGCTTCACCATGCTTTTAATAATCCATTCGTGATATTTCCAGGTGATCTTGTAAGATTTCCAGATCGTGAAAAACACATAGAAAAACATCACGACATTTCCTGCAAACAAAGCGAGAAAGGCTCCGAAAGCTGACATTTTCAATATACATACGAACAGAACGATAAAGACAAGGTTCATGAGCGTAGGGCCGGCATTTATGATATTCGCCTTTAAAATGTCATGTTTACCCAGAAAGACACCACCGGCAAAAATATTGCATAAAACCAAAGGCACTGTGGCTAGCACCAGGAGTATAAGGCGTGTATCCGCCGTTCGTGATTCGGAGAAAAGGAAAACCAGGCTGCTGATCAGAATGGTCAGAAAGCTTGTCAGAATCAGCAGAATGACCATAGCGGAAACAATGCTGTCTTCCGGGATTTTTCCGCTGCTGATGTGATAAATTGTGGAACGTCGTATCCCAAGTTGGGTAAGACTGATGACGATCATAGGAACAACCAGGGTGGAGGTGTATATCCCGAATCCTGAAGCGCCCAGAATACGTGTCAGGATGATCCCGATGGTTATGTTACTGGCTGTAACAGTTATGTTGCTTCCCAAAACACTGACAATGTCATGAAAATAGCTGCGGGATGGCACCGGGATCTTATGATTTATTTATACTAACTTCGTGAGCAAAAATAATCAATTATTCTAACCGGTAAAGAATCGAGGCATGAAGATCCCTTTTAATAAACCTTATTATCCTGTTGCCGGGCTGTTTTCTGTCCCACGTGCTGCAATAGCCGGAACTCTTTCGGGCAACGGTGTTTTTACGAAAAAATGTCAGCAGTATTTCGAAAATCGCTTTCATTTCAGGAAAACTCTTTTGACCACCTCATGCTCGGATGCATTGGAAATGGCTGCAATACTTGCCAATATCCAACCGGGCGATGAAGTGATCATGCCATCGTTTACCTTTGTCTCCACGGCAAATGCGTTTGCTATCCGGGGGGCAAAACTCCGTTTTGCAGATGTTGAGCATAATATTCCGGATATCAGTCCTGCCTCTATAGAAGAATTAATTACTCCTGCTACCCGGGCTCTCGTGGTGGTCCATTACAGCGGTATTGCCTGCGACATGGACCGGATCATGAAAATTGCTGCAAAGCACAATCTTTTTGTTGTGGAAGATGCCGCCCATAGTATTGATTCGTATTACAAAGGCCGTGCTTTAGGTTCTATCGGCCATTTCGGGACATTTTCCTTTCATGAGACAAAAAATATTTTTTGCGGAGAAGGTGGCATGCTGGCAATTAATGATAACCGCTTCCTTTCCCGGGCTGAAATCATCTGGGAAAAAGGAACCAACCGGGCTGCCTTTTACAGGGGTGAAAGTTCAACTTACAACTGGGTAGATATCGGCTCTTCATTCCTGCTGTCAGATGCGCTTGCCGCATTTCTGTACATTCAACTGGAAAACCTTGACAAGATCCAGTCCGCCAGAAAACGGATCTGGGAGCATTATTATCATGAATTAAAACCCCTGGAAGAAAAAGGAGTCCTTGAATTACCGGTTATTCCATCTTATGCTACGCAGAATGGAAATATGTTCTACTGCATTCTCCATACACAGGTTGAAAGGGATAACCTGATTGTTTACCTGAAGGATAAAGGAATACAATCGGTATTTCATTACCTGCCGTTACATTCCAGTCCCTATTTCCATGAAAAGCACGATGGCAGGCCTCTGCCCAACACCGACCGGTTCTCTCAATGTATCATCCGCCTGCCTTTTTATTATGGATTAAAGAAAAGTCAGATAAAGTATATTATCGGATCGATTAAGGAATTCTTCAATTAATTCCTTAGACAAAAAGAGTACAAAACTTATCTCTATTTCTTCCATTCCGGCAATCTTCCCGGCGTCACCGGAGCACCGATGCTTTCCATCGCAGCTTCCAGCTGTTTCAGATCAATTTCTCCAATCTGCTTGATCCGGTTATATACCGGAGGAAATTCCGATTCAAGGATACTGTAAGCATCTTTTTGTGTCTGGGTAGGATCGGAAGTGGAGCTCCAGCTGATCCAGGCCAGTTTTTCAAGACGTAAATTCAAAGGAACCGGGGCCGGTGGATTTTCTTCCAGGCTGGGCTTATTGGTATGACGGTTGAATTTTACGTTCAGAATATCATCCAGCTCATTGATCAGCGACTGTGCTTTCAATATCAGTTCCGGTGATGCATTGGGTGTACTGTTCAGAGCCTGGCGGATACTGGTAGCTTTTTTCAAAAGGTTTCCGGCATAATCTTCTGTTCCCTGCATGACACGGGTCAGTTCCGAAACCTTTTCATGAAATGCAACCATGGCTTCACGGTTCGTGGCAGGAAGTGTCGTGTTGTTCAACAGTTTTGCATTGAAATAGACAGGTCCAGCCATCCATTTTGTCTCACCACCGGCAGTAATATACATGGAGACATTATATTTTCCGGGCATAGCCAGAACACCGCCGCCGTTATCCGAAACCGGATCATATTTTTCACCGGCTTCCACGCTATGAGTCGATTGATACCGGAGATCCCAGTTGATGCGGTTAATCCCTTTGGAGGGACTTTTATGAATGATTCGGACGGTGTTTCCTTTATCGTCTTTAACAAGGAAGGTCAGATAGGGAGGAATCTCATTCTTTTCCAGACGGAGATCTGCTTCCGACGGCTGAGGAATAGGCTGACTCTTTTTGAACAGATCCGCTTCTTTTTCCTGACGTTTTTCTTTCAAAGTCTTTGGGACATCTTTTACATAATAGGTGAAAGTTGCTCCGAAATCCGGATTCTTTGCCGTATAGACTGTTGACCCCTGACTGTCTTTCATGTCGTTCTGGATGTACATCAGGGCATCTTTCACCGGATAAATACATCCTTCTTGTTTTTGCAAAGAGTCTTTTTGGATAAAACGCAGAGGGGAGTAATCATCCAGGATAAAAACACCCCGGCCGAAAGAAGCCATTACCAGGTCATTTTCTCTTTTCTGGATGACAATATCTTTTATAGAAATGTCAGGAATTCCCGATTTAAGCTGAATCCAGTTTTTCCCGCCATCAATGGTGAAGAAACATCCGAATTCAGTACCTGCAAATAAAAGGTCAGGATTAATGAAATCCTGCTGGATCGTATGAACTGCTCCGTTTTCAGGCAAATTGGCGGCGATGGATATCCAGGTCAATCCTTTGTCGGTGCTTTTTAAAAGATAGGGCTTGAAATCATCGCGCAGAGTGTTGTCAAAAGAAGCAAAAACGACATTTTCATCAAATTTTGAAGGCAGGATGTCGCTGACATATGTATTTCCGGGAACACCTGGAAATTTATCGGCTTTTCTCCAGCTTTTTCCGCCGTCACTCGTCATCTGGATAAGCCCGTCATCTGTTCCTGCATAGAGAAGGTTTTCATTTTTTTCAGATTCCGTCAGAGATACGATGGTTCCGAACAATGAGGTGGAAATATCTTTCTGCACAGCGTCGACGCTCCAGAATTTGCCCATGACCGGCCATGAATTGCGGTCGATCTTTGCTGTCAGGTCATCACTGATCTCCTGCCAGGTATTTCCCCGGTCGTCGCTTCGGAATACCTTATTGGCAGCGCAATATAAACGGGTAGGAGAATAGTGGCTTATAAGTAGGGGAGCATCCCAGTACCATTTGAAGCTATCCTCACCTTTCTTAGGTTCAGGGCGGATATCCAGGGTTTCCTGGCTTTTCCGGTCATACCTGACCATTCCACCGTACTGTGATTCGGAATACACGATATCCGGATTCATGGGATCGATTTGAGACCAGAAGCCATCTCCTCCGTTGGTTATGAACCAGTCATCGCTCAGAACCCCGGAAACGCTGGTGTTCCTTGATGGCCCACCAATGCTGTTATTATCCTGGGTCCCGCCGTATACATAATAGAATGGCAGAGAATTATCAGTCTGGATGCGATAGAACTGAGGAACCGGGAGGTTGGAAACAAAGAGAAAGTTCTTGCCTCCGTCATATGTCTGGTATAATCCTCCATCCCCGCCGATCATGAAATGATTGGGATCATCCGGATCAATCCACATGGCATGATCATCCACATGGCGTTTGTTATTCCCGACTACCCGCCAGGTTTTTCCGCCATCTTCGGTAACCTGAGTTACAGTTTCCGTGGAATAGACTTTGTCAGCATTTTTCGGATCACAGAAGATGACATTGAAATATTGTCCCTGCGCAGTATGTCCGCTCATTTTCTGCCAGGATGCTCCACGGTCGGTGCTGCGGTAAAATCCTCCGGCATCATCGGCTGCTTCAATAATTGCGTAAACTATGTCAGGATTGACGGGAGATACGGCTAATCCCATACCGCCCATATCGACGGAAGGCAGGCCGTTTGTCAGTTTATCCCAGGTCTGTCCTGCATTGACCGATTTATAGATTGCTGTTTCGGGTCCTCCGCTGATTTTTGTAAAAACATGACGTCGGCGCTGTTCCGAAGAGGCATAAAGGATATCCGGGTTGCGCGGATCCATTACGATATTGTTGACTCCTGTATTTTCTGAAATGGAAAGAATTTTATTCCAGGTTGTTCCTCCGTCGGTTGTTTTGTACAAACCCCGGTCACCGCCGGGTCCCCACACAGAACCTTCGGCAGCTGCATAAACCACATCTGAATTTCTTGGATCTATCAGGATTTTCCCGATCTGGCGTGAATCTTTCAATCCCATACATGTCCATGATTTCCCGCCATCCAGGCTTTTATATACCCCGTTTCCGTATCCCAGCACCCGCTGATGGTTATGTTCCCCTGTGCCTGCCCAGATCACATTGGTGTTGTTCGGATCATAAAGGATACATCCGATGGAAAAAACGCCATAGTTATCAAATACCGGATCAAAAGTGATTCCGTTGTTGACAGTTTTCCAAATGTGGCCGGAAGCAACTGCTACAAACCATTCGCTGTGATTTTTAGGATTCACGGCAATGTCGGCGATTCGTCCCGAAGTGAAAGCTGGCCCGATATTCCGGAATTTAAGCCCGCTTACCAGGGAAGAATTTATTAAAGTATCCTTTTTTTCATCTTTTTTTGATTCTTTTTTGGCGCTTGCAGCAAATACCGCAGAGGTCATAAGGAAAATTCCTGCCAGCAGGAAAATCCGCAAGGATAGCAAGGATTTCATATTTCAAGGTTTTATGGGTTAGCCAAATGTGTAGCAGAAGGGTGAATGATCCCTTTTTCTGTAATGATTCCGGTGATAAGACGTGCCGGGGTAACATCGAACGCAGGATTCATAGCGGAAGAGAAAGGATTGGTGACACGGATTTTTCGCAGGATTCCTTCCTCATCCGGACCTTCCATATAATGAACTTCATTTTCCGGACGTTCTTCAATCGGAATGTCCTCGCCGGTTTTACATTCCAGGTCAAAGGTGGATGATGGGGCAGCTACATAGAACGGGATACCGTATTCATGGGCAGCGATGGCTTTTTCAAGTGTTCCGATCTTATTGGCAACATCACCATTGGCAGCGATACGGTCGGCTCCGGTAATGACCAGATGGATCTTCCCCAGTTTCATAAACCAGGCGCCTGCATTATCGGGGATGATAGAATGCGGAACTCCGGCCTGCTGAAGCTCCCAGGCAGTAAGACGCGCTCCCTGGTTTCGCGGGCGGGTTTCATCTGCATAGACAAATACCTTTTTACCCTGTTCGTGTGCGATGTAAACAGGGGAGAGGGCAGTTCCGTAATCTACAAAGGCAAGCCAGCCGGCATTGCAATGAGTTTCAATGCAGCATCCGTCATGAATCAAATCATTCCCGTATTCCCCTATCTTTCGTGAATCTTCTGCATCTTTGTCAGCAAGCGTAAATGCTGCTTTCACGGCATTTGCTTTCTCTTTTATGCCGGCTTCAAAGACTTTCTGAGTGGCATAAAAAAGATTGCGGGCTGTAGGCCGGGTCGACTCGATTTCGCGACGGGCCTGAAGGAGAAAAATTTCCGGGTCAATAGCAGGAGCTTCCAGAAAAGCCTGGGCCATTGCAAATCCTGCAAGTGCCCCGATAGCACCGGCTCCGCGGACTTCCATTCCGCATATAACCGCACAACTCTCACGGTATGTCCTGGATTCTTTAATCTGAAACCTGAAAGGAAGACCATTCTGATCAATATAACGGATAACAGAGCCTTCCATCCATACAGTACGGTAATATCGATCGTTGACTTTCAAAACAGAAAAGGGTTGTACCCTGTCACAAAGATACAACCCTTAATAAATTTTTTAAGTATTTTTTAATTGAGTTTGAATACCATCCCGATTTGAGCATAGGTGGTATTATATCCTACTTCGGCATTAACACCAATTTTAGGAGAAAAGAAATAGGATCCTCCGAAAAAGACTCCTACGTATGGAAAGAAAGGTTGATGTGAATAACCTCTCCAATCTTTCCAGGCTTCAGGTCCGGAATAACCGGAGTAAGAATAACCGCTGATTCCGAAACCCAGGGGCATACCACCGTAAACATCCAGGCCCGGAACATCAAATCCGAGATGATAAGCTGCACGGGCGCCGAATAAGGCATTAAACCAATGCTCTTTTACACTGAAATAATCAGCATCCCAACTGTGACTGAAAAATGAGAATCCCAGTTCCCCCCCAAGAGTAAATACACCGGGTCCTACTTCCCACATTCCTTTTTCAGCTGCAAATTTGAAGCCGGGTCCGAATCCATTACCGTTTCCCCAGTATGTAGTTCCCGGCCCAATTCCGAAATTCAGAGTCCATGTACCTTCAGATACCGGATTGACCGGGTTTTGTGCATTAGATTCCGATTGAGCCATAAGAAGCGCAGCTGCAATCAGGATGACATAAAAACATCTTTTTTTCATGATATGATTTTTTCTGTATTGATTCTCATCTTTTCCAGAACGAAAAAAGACCTGAAAAATTACAGGAATTTATATCCAAGGCTCACGACAAACATATTGTTATGAGTATTAAAAGAATAATTTCCCGTATTCTTGATCACTTCATTCAAACCCACCTGGTAACGGACATCAAATGTAAGTTTCCAGACATCCACACCGCCACCTGCCTGTATATACCAGTTAGAGCTATTAATATCCGCCTTTCTGATGGGGCCTGTAAGCCCGGTTTCGCCAATGCTTTTATTGAGTACAAAAGATGCTTCAGGACCGGCAAAGATTCTGACATTGACAATTTTATTGATGAAACTGTAACCTACCAGAACGGGAATATCCAGGGAGCCCATCTTTACATTCTGTTTCCAGTTGCTGACATTGCTGGAAAAAACACCTCCCTGTGTTGTATAATAAAGTTCAGGCTGAAGGTAGACTTTGGTTCCGAAACGGGCAAAAAGTCCAAAGGAAAAGCCTGATTTCATCTGGGATTTGATAGAATCCATATTATCGGATAATTTAGAAGCATTGTAGCCGATCTTGGGTCCGATCTTAATATCCAGAATAGCAAAGCTGCTTTGCGCGATCAGGGCAAAAGCCAGCAAAAAAATGATTTTTTTCATTTCGTAGAGGATTTGGTTACAATTCTGTCAATTTATCTTCAAAGATATTATATGATCCGGTAACAAGAAATAAAAATCACGCGAGGATCAGGAGATTTTGTCGAAACCAGTGTAAGGTTGTAGAGCTGAAGGAATCCGGATTCCATCGGCATCCTGGTTGTTTTCCAGCAGTGCGGCCATAATTCGCGGCAGAGCAAGTGCGCTTCCGTTCAGTGTGTGCGCAAGATGGATTTTACCTGTTTCATCTTTGAATCTAAGCTTCATCCGGTTTGCCTGGAATGATTCGAAATTGGAGACGGAACTGACTTCAAGCCAGCGTTCCTGAGCTGCCGACCATACTTCCATATCGAAAGTCATGGCGGAAGTAAAGCTGATATCGCCACCGCAAAGTTTTACAACCCGGAAGGGGAGTTCCAAAGCGCGAAGCAACCCCGATACGTATTCAACCATTTCATCCAGGATTTTATAAGAATTTTCCGGATGAACGATCTGAACAATCTCGACTTTATCAAACTGATGTAAACGATTCAGCCCGCGGACATCTTTCCCGTATGATCCGGCTTCTCTGCGGAAGCAAGCGGAGTAAGCAACATTCTTGACGGGAAGTTCGGATTCTTTCAGAATGATATCGCGGTATATATTCGTCACCGGTACTTCAGCTGTCGGAATGAGGTACAAATCATCCAGCGGAGCATAATACATCTGTCCGTCCTTGTCAGGAAGCTGACCGGTTCCGTAACCGGAAGCGGCATTGACAAGATAGGGGGGCTGAATTTCCAGGTAGCCTGCTTTAACAGCCTGTTCCAGGAAAAAATTGATCAGTGAACGCTGAAGATGGGCTCCTTTACCTTTATAAACAGGGAATCCTGCACCCGAAATTTTATTTCCCAGAGAGAAGTCAATGATATCATATTTAGCTGCCAGTTCCCAGTGAGGGACCGATCCTTCCGGGAGTTTGGGAATATTTCCTTCGGTTCTGATGATCAGATTATCGTCAGAAGATTTTCCGGGAGGAACAGATTCATGCGGAAGATTAGGGATACGAACCAGAAGGTCGTCAAGCTCTTTTTTGGTATTTTCAAAAGCCGTATTTAAATCTTTCGACTGGTTTTTAAGTTCTGCAGTTTTTTCTTTCAGAAGATTGGCTTCTGCCGTTTTTCCTGATTTGAAAAGAACTCCGATTTTACGGGCCATAGCATTGTTTTGTGCTTGTAAATTGTCAAGCATCTTTTGGGTTTCCCTGCGTTGATCGTCGAGTGAAATGATCTGAGGGATAATTTCACTGCCATCGAAATTCTTGATCCCGAGCCGCCGGATAATTTCTTCCGGATTTTCCCGGATTACAGATAATTGAAGCATCTTGTAATTTTATGAGTGATCTGCAAAGATATTAAAAAACATAAAAAAACCCGGTCTGAAAAGACCGGGTTCCCAAATAGAGTATAATACGCAGCTTTAATTTTCTTTTTCACCTTCGAGAGGAACGACCGATACATAAGAGCGGTCTTTCCGGCGTCTTCTAAATTCAACAACACCATCAGTCAGGGCATAGAGGGTATCATCTTTACCTATTGCGACATTTTCGCCAGGATTATGTACTGTTCCACGTTGACGTACAATAATGTTGCCGGCTTTGGCTAATTGCCCACCGAAGATCTTGATACCTAACCGTTTGCTATGTGATTCGCGGCCGTTACTTGAACTACCCGCACCTTTTTTGTGTGCCATATTAATTCTTTTTTAACTATTCAGTATACAAATATTTATTCGGCAACTTCTTCTTCTTTCTTGGCTTTCTTTTCCTTGGAAGTTCCACCTTTCAGTGAAATATTATCAATCAGGACCTTGCTGAAATTCTGCCGGTGGCCTGTTTCTTTCTGATATCCTTTACGACGGTTCTTTTTGAAGACAACGACTTTATCTCCGCGTACATGTTCAATTACTTTCCCGGTTATTTTTACTCCTTCTACATGAGGTGTACCAACAGATACTTTCCCGTCATTATCAACCAGTAGAATATCATTGATTTCAATTTTTGTCCCCGGTTCTGCTTCCAGACGGTGAACAAAGATTTCATCATTCTTCTTCACTTTAAACTGCTGCCCGGCTATTTCGACAATTGCGTACATCGTATAATCTTGTTAGTTACAATTATGAAAATTGGAGTGCAAAGTTAGTAAATTTTTCAATTTAACCAATTCCGGAACAAAAAATCCTTTCTTTTTTTAAAATATCAGTCTGCTTTTTTGATTCCGTAATAAATTTTCACGCATCAGCCCCTCCGCTTTTCCCGGCAAAAAATATTCATAATTGATGTATCTTTAAAAGCCAATTCAACGTATAAAGATTCATAATGAATCCGGTTGCAATGAAAAAATCCTCTTTAAAAGGAGCCCTGATGGTTTTCATGCTTATGGTATTTTTTGTTTCATTGCAAGGGTTTGC
>JAUZOW010000083.1 GCA_030706225.1 Bacteroidota bacterium
CAGGATTTACGATTTATGTTTTAGTTTCAATGTTCCTGTGACTATCAGGATTTCCATTTATAAAGGAAGTTCCATTTGTACATCTCCGGAATCATTTCGCTTATCTTTATCTTTATCTTGATCTTTCTTTTTCATTTCTTCTTCATCCCTGATCTCGTCAGATTCCTCTTCTTTTTCTTCCATTTCCTCTTTCATTTCTTCTTCTTCATCGATAATCTCTTCTTCTTCATTCTCATCATCCTTAAGCTCTTTATTTTCATCCGGTTCTTCTTTAGGTTCCGGCATTAGCCATGCAAGGTTCTTTATGGATTGGGATGATAATCTCTTTCCTTTTGCTTTCATGCTTTTCACACCGATAAACTCAGACACCGGGACAATTTCTTCTTCACTTCCTTTGGTCTTTAGATTCATATCGAAATGAATATTCAGTACAGGAGCCGGCATCGAAGTGATCAGGACCAGCTGGTTTTTATCTTCAAATCCAATAAAATCTGTTTTTTTATCGGTCGGATCGATTTTAAAACGTTTTACATAGTAAAGACCGGATTCAGGATCCTTATATACGATGGAGAAAACCTTTTCCGGAATATATTTCTCAATCCGGATCATATCTTCCTCAAAATGAGTACTCAAATCAAAAGATGTCAGCCGGTAGTACCCCGATTGGGTGAAAGTCAGGATCTTGTCCGTTCCTGCAAAATGCCCCAGAAGCCCACCTCTTCCTTCAGTATTGATACGTTTCACAGTATCATCATACCAAATTTCCCGGGAACCGAGTGTAGAAATACCTTCCTGTTTTTTATCGATTTTCCGGATGCCATATCGTGTCAGGATATTTCCCACAGCGCCACGACCTTTGATGGCTAAGGAAGCAAAATCGAATTCAAAAGAAAGTTTTTTCAGCCGCGGTTTCGGTCGAAGGTCAACTTTGACTACTTCTGCTTCCCCGTTGGGATTAGCTGTAAAATAGATAACTTTGGAATCAGGTGTTCCGCGGGTGACCGTATATTCCTTGTCCCGGGTCACACCCATCACATTAAAACGCTTCACCATGATCTTCCCGTTTTTCCCATCCCGGTAGATCATATTATAAACGGTACGTTCGTCATTCTTGTTAAACACAGCGATATGGATGATCTCCTGTCCTACGAAAACCTTATCGGCTACGCGGGTTACAATGAATGTTCCGTTTTGGCGGAACACGATCATTTCATCGATATCGGAGCAATCGCTGACAAATTCATCTTTTTTAAGGCTGATACCTGCAAAACCTTCCTCGCGGTTCACATACAGTTTCTGGGTTGCAGCGGCAACTTTGACAGCCTCAATGACGTCAAAGTTCCGGATTTCAGTGCGCCGATCCCGTCCTTTCCCGTATTTTTTCTTTATCTGGCGGAAATATTCTATAGCATATTCAATCAGATGGCTAAGATGATTTTTGACTTCATCCATATCGGTATAGATCCTCCGGATGACTTCATTAGCTTTATCCGAATTGTATTTTGAGATCCTTTCGATCGGGATTTTCCTGAGCCTGAGCAGATCTTCCTCGCTAATCGGGCGAATCAACTGATCCTCGTAAGGCTTGAATCCTTTCCGGATCGCTTTATTGATTTCTTCCGGAGTCTTACATTTTTTAATCCCTTCATAGATCTCTTTTTCAATAAACAATTTTTCAAGAGATGCAAAATGAAGCTGTTCTGTAAGCTCTGCCAGTCCGATTTCAAGTTCCTGTTTCAGAAGATCGACAGTACGGGCAGTGGATATTTGAAGGATCCTGGATACTCCTATAAAACCAGGTTTTCCTTTTTCAATGACACAGACATTCGGAGAAATAGAAATTTCGCAATCAGTAAATGCATATAATGCATCAATCGTAGTATCCGGAGAGACGCCAGCAGCAAGATGAACCTGTATTTCTACATTTTGTGCAGTATTATCGTCGATTTTCCGGATCTTGATTTTACCCTTATCGTTGGCTGAAAGGATAGAATCAATAATGGATCCCGTGGTTGTGCCATAAGGTATTTCCGTGATAACCAGCGTTTTCTTATCCAGTTGACCGATCCGTGCACGAATCCGGAGCTTTCCTCCCCGAAGGCCATCGTTATAATGAGAGACATCAACCAATCCGCCTGTCTGAAAATCAGGGTAAAGCTCGAATTCTTTTCCTTGAAGGATCAGGATGGAAGCATCGATCAGCTCATTGAAGTTATGCGGCATGATCTTGGAAGCCAGTCCGACGGCAATACCTTCCACTCCCTGAGCAAGTAAAAGCGGAAATTTAGCAGGAAGAGCAACGGGTTCCTTGCTTCGCCCGTCGTAAGAAGCTTTCCAGGCAGTAGTTTTGGGATTGAACAGAACTTCCAGGGCAAATTTTGATAATCTGGCTTCGATATACCTGGGAGCAGCTGCACTATCGCCGGTAAGGATATTACCCCAGTTACCCTGGCAATCGATGAGCAGATCTTTCTGTCCAAGCTGAACCAACGCTTCCCCGATAGAAGCGTCTCCATGAGGATGGTATTTCATGGTATGCCCTATGATGTTGGCCACTTTGTTATAACGGCCGTCATCCAGATCCTTCATAGCATGAAGAATACGTCGCTGAACCGGTTTCAGTCCATCCGCCACTTCCGGAACCGCTCTTTCCAGGATGACATAGGAAGCGTAGTCCAGAAACCAGTTCTGGTACATATCCGACAGGTGGACGGTTCCTTTCAGTTCTCCGGACACCAGTTCAGGATCCCCGCCATTCGGCTCAACCGGAATATTATCATCTAACATTCGTCACTTATTAAATCGCAAAATCGTAATATTGTGAAGCGTACCAAATAACGCGTGACAATCATCGATAATCTTAAATCATTTAATCAATGCTGAAATTCTTTTGAACTGTTCTGTTCCGGCAAACCTCAAAAGTTCAAAAAGTATAGATTCATACGTTGTCACAACAGCACCTTCCAGTCGCATCCGGGCAATAGCGATCTGCTTGTCGTTTTCTTTCCGGGATGAAACACAGTCCTCCACCACTATAGGAAGGTATCCATGTCGTTTCAGATCGATCACTGTCTGAAGAACACAGATATGGCATTCTATTCCTGCCACAATAATATTTTCTCTTCCGGAAACGGCCATGCCTTCCATCAGTTTAGGTTCATCACAGCAGCTGAACGACATTTTTTCAATCCGTTTGATCCCACCCAGAACATCTGAAAGAGGTTCAATAGTCGAACCTAATCCCTGGGGATACTGTTCGGTAACAAACACCGGAATATTTAGTATTTTCAAACCTTCCAGAAGGATCCGGACATTTTTCAGTAATTGCTCATGCTCATAGATATGCGGAAACAATCGTTCCTGGAAATCAATGGCCAGAGCAGCAGTACGGTCTTTCAGGATACGCATACAATGAATGATTTAAGATTTGGACCTTATGATTTTAACCCACATTATGTAACATTGCAAAGGTAAAAACTAATCGTACATCAAACTTGAACTTGTTCGTAAATTAAATTGTCGTATTTTTGCACTGTCAGTACTGACAAAACAGGCCCGGTAGCTCAGCTGGATAGAGCAACAGCCTTCTAAGCTGTGGGTCGGGGGTTCGAATCCCCCCCGGGTCACCAATTCAAGTGCCAGGTGTCAATTGGCAAACGCGAGCTGATTAAATTTCAATTGGCAGCTTGTGAAATCTGGAAAAAATCCCTCACAGCAATCGTATTTCGTAAATGGTTAATAGTTTTACGATCTGTTATCGTCCTTTCTGGCGATTAAACCGTACCTTTGCACCCGAAAAAATTTGTTGAAATGCAGGAAGCTACGAATATTAGAAATATCGCAATTATTGCACATGTTGACCATGGCAAGACTACGCTTGTAGACCGTATATTACACCAGGCAAAATTATTCCGGGATAACCAGGAAGTTCGGGATCTCATTCTCGATTCCAATGAACTGGAAAGAGAAAGAGGCATTACCATTCTTTCAAAAAATGTTTCTGTTAATTATAAAGGGGTTAAAATCAATATTATTGATACTCCCGGCCACTCCGATTTTGGAGGGGAAGTGGAACGCGTAATCAATATGGCCGATGGGGTATTGCTTCTGGTAGATGCTTTTGAAGGTCCCATGCCACAAACACGTTTTGTCATTGAAAAAGCCATGGAACTGGGGTTAAAACCCATTGTAGTGATCAACAAGGTAGATAAGCCGAATTGCTCACCGGATGAAGTTCAGGAAGCTGTTTTTGATCTGATGGTAAGTCTTGATGCAACGGATGAGCAGTTGGACTTTCCAACAGTTTTTGGTTCGTCAAAGCAAGGTTGGATGTCACCCGATTGGAGAAAACCGACTAAAGACATTAGCTACCTGCTGGATACCATTATCACCTATTTTAAACCTCCTGTCAAAAAGGAAGGGACCCTTCAACTGCAGGTGACTTCCCTGGATTACTCCTCTTATGTAGGTAGAATCGCTGTCGGCAAAATCACAAGAGGAAGTATTAAAATGGGGCAAATGGTTTCGATCGTAAAACACGACGGTAGTGTTGAAAAATCCCAGGTTAAGGAATTATATTTGTTTGAAGGGTTAGGCAAAGAAAAAGTAAAATATGAAGTCGAAGCCGGTGAGATTTGTGCCGTGCTTTGTTCAGAACATTTCGAAATTGGCGATACCATCGCTGATTTTGAAAATCCTGAAGGCCTTCCGCCCATTCATATTGACGAGCCTATCATGAGCATGATTTTCACTATAAATAATTCTCCTTTTGCAGGAAATGAAGGAACTTACGTAACATCCAGACATATACGTGACAGGTTATACAAAGAAATAGAAAGCAACCTGGCACTGAGAGTGGTTGACACCAATTCACCCGAAAGACTCCTGGTATTTGGCCGTGGAATATTGCATCTTTCTATTCTTGTCGAAACCATGAGACGTGAAGGATATGAATTTCAGCTGAGCCAGCCCCAGGTTATAGAAAAGACCATCGACGGAGTCAAACAGGAACCTGTTGAATCGCTTACCGTTCATGTTCCTGAGTCATTATCCGGGAAAGCCATCGAAATCGTTTCTCAGAGGAAAGGGGAATTGCTTGGCATAGAACCCCGGAAAGACCGGATTGTTCTGAAATTTACCATTCCGGCCAGAGGTTTGATCGGATTGACCAATAAAGTGCTGACCGCTACAGAAGGAGAAGCTGTAATTGCCCATCGCTATAAAGGATATGAACCCTGGAAAGGTGAAATCAACCCACGTTTCAATGGTTCCCTTATTGCCATGGAAACCGGCACTGCAGTTGCATATTCCATTAATAAAATCCAGGATCGGGGAAAACTCTTCGTCGATCCGAATGAAAAAGTTTATGCCGGGCAAATAGTCGGTGAAAACACACGTGCAAACGACATTGTTGTAAATATCGTAAAAACAAAAAAGTTCTCAAATATGCGGGCCGCGGGCTCTGATGAGAAAATTTTTATTACTCCTGCCGTGAAATTCTCACTGGAAGAAGCCATGGAATACATCAAAGAGGATGAATATGTGGAAGTCACCCCGAAATCCATCCGCATGCGGAAAATCATTCTCGACGAAACAGAAAGAAAACGTGCAGAGAGAAAAGAAGAGTAATTTCTTTTTCCCTGCACGTTTTTAAAGCAGTAATTTTCTCTTATCTCTAGTTGATCACGATCTTACTTACGGAACTCCGGTTGTTTGAAGTGATCTTCAGAAAATATATATTTTTAGCTAATCCTGACAGATCTATCGTGCGGCTGAATTTAGTGTCGTTTGACGTATAGTCTGATGAATACATGATCTTTCCGGTCATATCCACCAACTGAACATTTATTATCTTATCCGTCAGTCCATTAACTGTAAGATTAAACAATCCATGCGAAGGATTGGGCTGAATCACAACTGACAAATCCCTGTTCACAGGAGGAATTCCGGTGCATGCATCAAAGGTAACCGTTTTTGAGCTATAGACGGGAGTATTGCAAGGCAGGTTCGGATAGGCAGTCAGGGTAACCGTAAAGGAACCGGTAGTTTTATCTCCGGAACCCGGATAATAAATGGTTTGAAGTGCATGATTATCGCTGAAGGTCCCGTCACCTGAGGTTGACCACACAAGAGATGCATAATTGGTTGCTGTTCCATTCAGGTTAACTTCGGTCACATACCAGCAGACAAGCGTATCGTTTCCGGCAGAAATAGAAGGTAAGGGACGTACATTAACTCTCACCGAATCGGTTTGTGAAGTCCTACCGTCACTGACTGTTACATAATACCATGTGGTATCGGTCGGAGAAACCACAGGATTTGGGATGGTATCTGTAAATCCGGGAGGATTTGATGTCCACAAATATGTATAATTCCAGGATCCGCCCGATGGGTTAGCTGTAAGTGTGGATGTTTTTCCGGGACATATCACAGAAGGATTTGCTTTAGCATTGATAGCAAGAGGAAAAGTGAAGCAGAAAGAAGCAATTCTGGTTTTCCATGAAGAAGATGAAGTACTGGAATAATATTCATGTGTATACCAGAAAACGCTATCAGTGGTTGGATCTATAGTCATTCCGCTATAATCTCCCCAACGCTGGGAGCTTGAGGTTTGCGATCCGCCACCGTTCATGATTCCTTTTTCAGCTACAGTCATCTGACCCAGAGGATCCTGGCTTGACCGGCCAGTATATCTGATCGTAGGATACATTTTGGTACTGGAGACGGTAAAACCAAGAGCAATATCTCCTTTTGTATCCATGGCAATACTGCCCATCCAGCGATAATTAGAGTCATTCGGTGCATAGGTCGCCTGCTGGTACAATGACCAGTCTCCCGAAGTTCTTCTTAATTCGTACCAGCGAATACCGGAAGCGACACCGGCAACCACAGAATGGTTAACCACCATGGATTGATGATCTGAGAAATAGCGATACTGGGCTCTGTACATCAGACGATCGGAAAGGTTATCGAGTTTCCTGGAAGTTCCCTTTTGAGGTACATCGCCAAAATTTGAAGAAAAGGAAGCGACATTAAGGGTTTTAAAATTGCCAAAAGTTGAACTGGAAGGAGTGTTCCAGTCTACATGAAATTCGTAAAGTCCCAGATGAGACGGGTTTTCATTGTAATAAACAAAATACTCGGGTGTGCCCACGGGAGGAAATGTCCCGTCACAATCGAAGGGAAGCAGTGAGGAGGCTTCATTGGATGCTTCCGTCGTAAATGTTATCATCTGTGCATTGGAAAGCCCCTGAAGCATGGAGGAACGATCCAGCGCGGCTACTGTAACACCATTCCAAGTAGCTCCTGCCGTAAAATTATTAACCGTCATATAATAACCATCTCTCCAGACACCGAATTTCGGATAATCATTCAAGTCGGTAAACTGGTATTCATAACGGTACCAGGAGCCCGTCGGATCGGAAGTCTGCGATACAGCAATCATCTGATAATAAGGCCCGCTGGATGAACTGGCAAAAGACAGTTGGGAAAAAACCCACCGGTCGGCTTGTTCATCATATGTTATCGTACCATCGCCACTGTTGTTATTGTTTGGCATGCCATTCCATATACTGCTGTTGTCCAGTGGACCCAAAAGCAGGTTCCCTGTTTTATCAAAAATGGAAAAATGGCAATTGACAACCTGAAAATAATGATTCGGGCCGACTTCTCCATAAACATCCGGAGGAAGGTACCCCTGTGTGTTGTCGTTGCCTTCAAAATTCTGGATCGTAGTATCTGTAGTCAGAACACCTTTTGCTGACTGAAGAACCGGATCAACGGTCGATTTAGCAACTGTACCTGACTCATGATACTTCCTGAAATTGATCATATTCTTTACAATACCATCTTTCCAGGAAAGATCTGCCTTGCGGGGCGGATTTGCAGCAATCTCCCTGAGAGGTGGAGAGACATCAAAATAAACCGGCTGATAAACCTGTGGAACCGGATTGGAAGTCTGGCCTGAAGAAACAAATGACAAAACCAGAAAAGGGAATAGAATGAAAAAAGTTTTTTTCATAAACCTTATTTTGAATACTAATGAAAATGGAAAAAAAGCATGCGATCAAATAACATATTGCAAATTTAGAATTATTTATAATCTGTCAGAAAAAATTGCAAATTCTCCCGACGGAGTCCATTCTATCTCCTGATATTAAAAAAGATTCCACCAGAAAAGCCATATTGCGAAAGTTCCGAATCGGCATCCACAATAGTCCGGGCATTATCGTAAATAAACGGTGCTCCTTTGGGATGAACCTGCAAAAAGGAATTGCCCTGTAAAACCAATCCAAAGAAACGGGTCATATAAATTTTTATCCCTGCCTGAGCCTGAAGAGCAAAATACCAGGTATCACGAAAATCTTTATTCCCGGGAACATTGTTAACTCCTCCGAGATAGGCTGTAAGAAAAGGACAAAATACCTTGCTCAGGTAAAAATTCTTACAGACTCCGAAATAATAGTAATTAATGTTTAATGAGAAAGGATCATCTTTACCCCGGTATAATGGAGAATAGATATTCAGTTTTGATTCTGTCCGGTTAAATGACAAGATAAAATCTATGGAACGATAGACTGTAAATCCAAGGTTAAATCCGAATTGATTTCCGGATTTATAATCCACCTTTCCATTGGTAACATTCACCGACCCCCCTGAAACATATCCGCCATTGCATTGAAATTCAATATGGTTGTTATACGCCAAAGATCCCTTCATGGACTCTTGTTTCGAATATGGGATCCTCTCCATTACTGAACGGACTACCTTATCCAGAGCATTTTCCATTACGGAATCCTTCTTTTCAAAGATCTTATCATGAACAGGAGCCGTACTTCCCGGAAAATTGGCATAAAGCCGGGCCTGAGCCAACGACATGAAAGTCCGCGGCATTTTCCCATTCATTTGTTGATTCACCCCGGCAAAAATTTTCCCGCTTTCATCAACCACAAAAGTTATCACCCGTGAACCGTGAAAATGTGTACCCGTAGTATCCATGAACAAGACCGTTGACAAATCAAGAAAAGCTTCTCCTGGTCCAAGTTTCCGGACTACGTCTTCTTTCCATTGATCAGGAGATACATTGAGATAACTTTTATAAAATATTTGCTCTGTCTGATATCCTCTGGATGCCAATATATCCCGGGCTTCATTCCAGGCTTGTTCATAGTACCGGAATGCGGAATCACCCACTGCATAGGTCCAAACTTTAATCAATTTTACAGACGAAGAAAAGGCATCCCTGTCACCTTTTGACATCTTTATGTTCTGTGAAACTGAAGGATTCCAAGCTATTATTACTAAGCAGGAAAGCAGGAGAAGTATTAAAGATTTACGTTTCATCAGATAATAAATTCAGGAAACAGATCAAAAACACTATAAATAATTGAGTATTAAAAGCAAATGTAAAAATTTTCAATGAAGTATTATAATGATTCCGGATGAAATAAAGAAAATGAATTGTATTTTTGACCAGGATAGATCTATTTTTTACCGAATTGACTGCTCCATGAAAAAGTATGTACTGACAGCATTTTCTTTTTTTCTATCATTGGTTCTCAATATAGTTTCCGCGCAGAACCTGGATTACTTTCTTCAGAAAGGGCTTGAGAAAAGCCCTGCTTTAAAGGAACTCTCCAATCAGATAAGGGCTTCGCGCATTGACAGCATCATAACCCGGTCAGAATACTTACCTCAGGTCAATTTCAATGCGTCGATGATGTACGCGCCTATCATCGATGGATACGGATATAGTGAACCTATTACAAATGGACAGACTTTAACCGGCACACTGAATGTAAGTCAGCAGATTTTCAATAAAAAAACCCGTCAAAACAACCTTGATAAATACGGGATTGAAAACCGTTCATTGGTCAATACTCAATCGATAACGCGTCAGGAGCTTCAAAAAGCCATCACTTCAATCTATCTTGCTGCTTATTCAGCCTGGCTTGATAAGGATTACCAGGAAAAGATGCTGAAAACAATGACCGATGAAGGAAAAATCCTTCAGCAGTGGGTTGAAAAAGGTGTCTACCGTCAAACGGATTATCTTTCATTCAAAATTGAAATCTCTGCAACAGAAAGGCAAATTAAGAACCTGGATATCGAATACAGAAAAGAGCTGTCAAATCTGAAGCTTCTTTGTGGCATAACCGATACCGCTTCTGTTACACTGACTTTACCTAAGCTAACGGAAGTCAAAGCCAGACCGGTAGAATCCTCTCCTCTTTATCATCGCTTTGTAATCGATAGTCTCAGGATACAAAATGAAAAGATCGGGATTGAACAAAAATACAAACCGGCTGTCAATTGGTTTTCAGATGCAGGACTTGTGAACAACGAACCGGGATATATTTACCAGAATTTCGGGATAAGCTTTGGTCTTGGGTTAACGCTTCCTGTATATGACGGGCAGCAGAAAAAGTTAAATTTCGACAAATTAAAGACATCGGAAGAAACACGTAAAAGTTACCAGGACTTCTTTCTGGCTCAGTATAATATTCAGATCCGGCAACTTCAATCGGAACTGAATGATGTAAGGCAGCTTACCCTGGAAACTGAAAACCAGATCCGGATGATGGAAGACCTGATCAGCCAGGACAAGTCTTTACTGAATTCAGGTAACCTGCAAATCACGGATTACATCCTGGCAATCAAGAATCTGATCGAAACCAGGCATAATTATACCCTTAACCTGATCAGGGAACAATATCTGATTAACGAGATTAATTTCTGGAAACAATAACATGGATAATTCAAAGAGATTCGTTAAGAAGCGAATGACCGTTTTTTTACTCATGACTGTAATCCTTGGTTCCTTTTTCTCCGGATGCCATCACTCAAAGGATTCCATCGGGTCTACCGTCATTCCAAAAGTTCCGGTTACAGTCGTCTCGCCCCGTGTCGGAGTTATAAACGAATATTCAGAGCTGACGGCTACTTCTTCCTTTCTGGTGAAAGCACAGATCAAGTCACCTATTTCTGGATATGTGGAAAAATGTTCTTTCAGTCCCGGCGACAAAGTAAAAAAAGGGGAATTAATGTTTCAGCTCCGTACGCGGGAAGCGGCCGTTTTGAAGCATGACACTTCCGGATCTATGGGAATCAATGGGTTGGTCAGAATTGTTGCCTCTCTCGACGGGATTGTTCTGGCAATTGACCATCCCCGGGGAGATTATGTTCAGGAAGGTGATCCGTTATGTACGATCGTAGTTCCGGAAAGCCTTGTATTTCTGCTGGATCTGCCTTATGAAGTTAATTCAATGGTCAAGAAAGGTTCTTCCCTGACGTTAACCCTTCCCGACAATAAACAGATCGCAGTTTGTGTAAAATCCACTCTTCCAGCCATGAACGAGGCTTCTCAAACACAGCGGGTAATCCTTCAGCCCATAAGTAAAACAGTTTTCCCGGAAAACATGGTTGCAAAAGTCAGGATACTCCGTAATTCCCATCCTAATGCCATAATTCTTCCCAAATCATGTATCCTGAGCGATGAAATCATGAAAAATTTCTGGATCATGAAACTGGTGAACGATACCATGGCCATAAAAATGCAGGTCAAAACCGGTACCATGAATAACGACAGTATTGAAATCGTTTTTCCGGCTCTGAATTCTGTTGACAGGATACTGGAATCCGGAAATTACGGGCTGGGTGATACCATTGAGGTTAAAGTCATGAATAAATAATCCGGATCAATTGTATGGCAGGTCACGATTATTACCGGAAATTCAACAAACCGATCCTCTTTACCCTGATCGTATTGCTTTTTCTGGGTATTTATTCTTACCGGGAAATGGAAACCCTTCTTTTTCCGGATGTCACTTTCCCAAAGATCACGG
>JAUZOW010000084.1 GCA_030706225.1 Bacteroidota bacterium
CTCCATCTGATAACGTTCATAATTTTTTCCTCCTATATTTTAATTGTTTTTTTAAGTCTTCGATTGGAAAATAGTCAAATTCCATACCATCGGAAAAAATCAATAAAATCGAAGACAAGATGACAAAAACCCATTAAATGCAATGACAAGATGTCAGTATTCTTGGAAGGTAAAGGAAGAAAATATTTAGTAATATAATGATAATAAGGATTATACGAAAATTCAGGTTGTTATCCGCAGTGAAGATAGGTATTTACCAGTGCAAGAAGTTCTTTTTCATTCTCGCAGATATTTTCGCGAAGGTGCTCATCATTGTAATTCTTCAGCATATGGATGACTCCGTCGATGACCTGGGGGGAGAAGACCTCTTGTTCTTCGTAAATAGCTCTTTGTTCCTGAAGAGCATCGGCTGAATGGCTGCATGAGTCGGGCAGTTGCTGCAGCTGGCTGATCCGGTTTTTGTACTTTTCCTCAAAGATATTTACATCAACATAAGTTTTCTCGGCATATTCCAAAGCATCTTTCATTTCCAGTCCGTGGCGTGCCGCAACCGTAAGCCCTGCAAATAAAAGGTATATGTCTGCAGAGCCGTCAGGGCAACGGAATTCGACTGTCTGCTTGCCATTGAAATCACGGTCGGTTTCCGGTTCTTTCGGATTTGCATCGGAAACCATTCCGTTTTTGGCATTCCATCCCAGAGGAACACGAACCAGTACAGAACGGTTACGGTCGCCCCAACAGATGTTTGTCGGAGCTTCCTGGTGAGGTACCAGACGGAAATAGGAGGTAGGAATAGTATTTCCGAAAGCTGTCAGGGATTTGGCAAGATCCAGATACCCGGCAATGGCTTTCCTGGCAACCGGAGAAAGGATGCCATTGGAAACCATCTGGTTCTTTCCATCTTTCACCAGCCGCGTATGGACGTGTAATCCGCTTCCGGCTTTGCCGGTAGTGATCTTAGGCGCAAAAGTAACGGTAACCCCATGGCGATATGCCAGCGAACGAAGAACCCACTTGGCGATCAGAAGCTGATCAGCCGCATCTTCCAACGTCACCGGGTTAAATTCAATCTCATTCTGCTCAAATGATAACCCGTCTTCTATGAAATTGCCGACTTCCGAATGACTGTATTTGATAAATCCACCGCAACGGGCGATCATTTGCATCGCTTCCAGACGGAGTTTTTCCCATTTACAGAAAGGGGAGGATTCATGATATCCACGCTGGTCAGCAGCTTCAAAAAGACGGTCAAGCTCACTGATGATGTAATATTCCAGCTCGCCCATCACTTCAAATGAATATCCTGTGCGCTTTTTCAGCACTTCATGAGATTTTTTAAGGATATATTCCGGGGAATTCCGGAAAGGAAGCCCGTCCTTGTCGTAATACGAACAAAGAATATCCAATGCAGGAATCTCGGAGAAAGGATTTACAAAAGCAGTCCTGTATCTTGGAATGACATAAAGGTCGCTCGAGCCAGCTTCCACATAATGCGGGAAAAGGCTGGATCCGTCTACACGTTCTCCGGCACTCAGGATATTGTCAAGATGCTTTTTGTTTTTTATAATGAAATTTAAGGTTTTCAAACGTCCATCGGCTCCGCCATAGCGGAAGTTAACCATTTCAATCCCATGGTTTTCAATGAAGCGGATCAGGTCTTCGCGAGTAAAGTCTTCGGAAGGTTTGTCGAGATAATGGACGATTGGGTTCGGGTTCAGTGCAACGCCTGTATCTTTCATGATTACTAATTTGTTTTCGGCCACGAGGGTGGCAAAGTTAGCAATATTTCTTATTTTTGACGAAAGAACGGTAAAATAGGCCTTTTTAATATGCAGTGGCACAGCCATGAAATATTATTTTTTTTTGGCTTTATCATCTTTATCCTGATGATTCTGTCCATCGACCTTGGTGTCTTTAACAAGAAGAGCCATACGCCTTCTTTCCGGGAAGCCCTTTCCTGGACTGCTGCCTGGGTGGCATTATCCTTCCTGTTCTATGTATTGATACGTTTTTTTGGACATCAGCTTCACGACCTGCAAACCATCCAGGATATCCAGAACAATATTTCCCTGTTCAGGCATCCCATCCGGATAGACGGATTAACGTATGAGCAGGCTCTTGATGTTTATAACCGGAATCTTTCTCTGGAGTACATTACGGGTTATCTGATCGAGTATTCCCTGTCGGTCGATAACATCTTCGTCATGATTATGATCTTTGTCTCCTTTGGTATCCCTTCAAAATATTATCATAAAGTTCTTTTTTGGGGAATTCTCGGAGCAATTGTGATGCGTTTTCTTTTCATCTTTGCTGCCAGCGCTTTGATCCAGAGGTTTGAAGCTGTTCTTTATCTCTTCGGGGCCATGCTGATCTTTATCGGGATCAAGATGGGCTATGAGTTTATCAAAGGGAAAGTCTCGGATACAATCGATACCCAACACCATCCGGTTGTCAGGTTTTTATCAAAGCATTTCAATGTGACTTCTGATCTCAAAGGAGGATTGTTCTTTCACCGGGCAGGACTGAAGGTTTTCATTACCCCTCTGCTGATTGTACTGGTACTGATCGAGGTAATGGATGTGATCTTTGCAGTGGATTCTGTCCCGGCTGTATTTTCCGTCACCCGCGACCCCTATATCGTATTTTTTTCCAATATCTTCGCCATTCTGGGTCTCCGTTCACTATTTTTCCTCGTGAACAATGTGATGAACAAATTCTATTATCTGAAGCTTGGGCTTGCTTTCCTCATGGCCTTTGTCGGCGTGAAGATGATTGTTGCCAACGCATTCGATATTCACATCTCGACCAAGCTCTCTCTCGGTGTTATTACCGGGATCCTGGCGTTTTTCATTGTGTTATCGGTTATTTTCCCGAAGAAGGAGAAAGTGTGAAATATTTGGCGAGCAGCATCTGTGCTGCTTTATATGGGTTGATTTTATCTTCAAGGATCTCCTTTTCGAACGAATGAAGCTGGTTATGGATTTCTTTATTGGAAAAGAAATGCGATTTCAGTGCATCTTCTATGGAATCGAAAAATACTTTTCGGCTTTGCTCGAGTCTTCTCTGGTTAAAGTACCCGTTTTGAAAGGTCAATTCCCTGTATTCGGAAATGATCTTCCATATTTCAGGAATGCCTTTTCCTGTGCGGGATGAGCAGGTTGCTACAACCGGATTCCATCCCGACGGAGCAGGAGGGAAGAAATGAAGTGCATTGGCATATTCAGACCGGGCGACACAAGCATTTTTCACGTTATCACCATCGGCTTTATTAATGAGGATAGCATCCGCCATTTCAATAATTCCCCGTTTGATACCCTGGAGTTCATCGCCGGCTCCGGCAAGCATCAACAGGAGAAAGAAATCCACCATTCCGTGAACTTCGGTTTCCGATTGGCCGACACCAACGGTCTCAACCAGGATGATATCAAAGCCGGCTGCTTCACAAAGCAATATGGTTTCGCGGGTTTTTCGTGCCACCCCCCCGAGAGTGCCGGCCG
This sequence comes from Bacteroidota bacterium, assembly GCA_030706225.1. Lineage (GTDB taxonomy): Bacteria > Bacteroidota > Bacteroidia > Bacteroidales > FEN-979 > JAUZOW01. Next base: position 3,498 of record JAUZOW010000084.1, read on the forward strand.
ACGGGCTTGGACGGATAAATGCATTGGGATCTATGGATAGTTCCTCCATCCGGGTTTTATCACCCAGGATACTGCCTTTGGAACGGGAACTGGATGGATCGATAGCCAGAACAGCAATTTTATGTCCGGAAGTGGTCAGGTATTTTCCAAAAGATTCGATGAACGTACTTTTCCCGACACCCGGCACTCCCGTAATCCCGATGCGGATACTCTGGTTTCCAGGTTTGTGCACACAACTCTTCAGACACTCTTCAATAATCAGCTGAGCTTTCTCCTGATGTATATGCAATGAACTCTCCACCAGTGTAATGGCTTTACTGAGCAACGTCCGGTTCCCTTCCCGGATTCCAGCGACAAATTCAGCCACTTCCGGCTGACGCGGACGTTTCAGTTTCCGTAGTGCTTCTTCATTGATCTGAGAAGGCTGGTTCACGCCATTCATGACGTTCAGTGCGGATTTTGGATTCTTTTCGGGCATCACAAATAGTATAATATTCCTCGTTCCTCGTTTGCCTTTCGAAAGGTGAACAACTTCAAATTTATGAAAATATTATTGAAGATTTTTAAAATATTCTTACCTTTGCAGCCCTCAATTGATTACTCTCCGTAGCTCAGTTGGTAGAGCAATTGACTCTTAATCAATGGGCCCGGGGTTCGAGTCCCCGCGGGGAGACAAAAAAATCAACCACTTACGAAGACATTTGTAAGTGGTTTTTTATTTCCGGTGTAAGCTTCCCCTAATTTCGGACCAATTAAAATCAGAGTTTTGATTCAAAATTTCCCTTTCCTGGTAAACTTTTCGTTGACGAAGAAGACTTTAAATCACTCTTGTATTTTATTATTTTTGTATTACGAAATCAATCCTTTTTTAAAAAAACAACAAGTCATGAGATCAAAAGCCGTTTTATTGACTCTTTTCCTGGCTTTGTTTATTGCCGGAAAAGCAAGTTCACAGTTATCTGTTGTTATCTTCTCTGAAAATGGAGAAAAATTCACTGCTTTCGTGAATGGTTCCGCGAGAAACGACAAGCCTGCCAGCCGTGTTGAGACCGACCGCCCGGGTGGCCCGACCTTTAAACTGCGTATTCGTTTTGAAGATAACTCCATCCCGGAGATCTCAAAATCCATCTTTAATACACCCGGACATGATATGTTTTACGTGATCCGGAAAGCGGCTAATGGGAAATATATTCTCGAAAAAACCAGTTCGGAATTTGTTCGTCATAACGATAATGAAGGCGTTTCGAATGAAAAGAGTACTCAAAAAGAAGAGAAATCTACCGCAGAGCCTGAAAAGAAGGAATCCAAACCGGCTACCGGCATTGGAAAAGGATGTAACGGCCCCATGGATGAGGGACATTTCATTGCTTCACGTGAAATGGTCTACAATGCTCCTTTCGATGGACCTAAACTATCACAGGCGAAAAACGTTTCAGATAAAAATTGTCTTACCAGTTTCCAGATTTCCGAAATGCTCAGCGTTTTTTCCTCGGAATCGACGCGCCTGAATTTTGCTAAATATGCGTATAAACATTGCTATGACCCGGAAAATTATAGCAGGGTAAAAGAGTCGCTTCGCTCTTCAAGTGCAGAAACATTGCAACAATATATCGATTCACTGAAATAGAAAGATCCTGAAATATCCGCTCATCCTGAATTTTCCTTATGGCAGGGAAGAGAATACTAACTCTTATAATGTGCGTTTGTGTTGTATGTCAGCGATTTACAAGTAAGTTGCTTACTTGATTAAAAATTTGAATTTGTCGAAATTTTTCAATGCAATGCTTGTTCCCCTGGCTACAGACCGGAGGGGATCTTCATCTATATGAACTTTCAGTTTGGTCATCATTTCGATCCGTTTAGCCAAACCCCGAAGCAAAGCTCCGCCTCCTGTCAGGTAAATCCCGGTATCGTAAATATCGGAAGACAATTCAGGTGGCGTCATCTCCAGTGTGTCCAGGACGGCCGCTTCAACTTTAGCTATAGATTTGTCCAGGCATTTTGCAATCTCAACATGATTCACGAAAACCTCTTTGGGAATGCCGGTAAGCATATCCCGGCCATGAACTGCAAAATCAGGAGGAGGATCGGGAATATCGTTGAGAGCTGCTCCGACTTCAATTTTAATTCGTTCCGAAGTACGTTCACCTACATTTAAGTTGTGCTGTTTCCGCATATATTCTTCAATGTCGGCATTGAATTCATCCCCTGCAATACGGATGGATTTACTATTTACAATCCCTCCCAGGGAAATGACAGCGATTTCACTGGTACCGCCTCCAATGTCGATTATCATATTACCTACAGGTTCCAGTACATCGATTCCAACCCCTATGGCTGCTGCCATGGGCTCGTGTACAAGGCGAACTTCCTTGGCGCCAGCTTGTTCTGCGGATTCTTTTACTGCCCGCTCTTCTACTTGAGTGATACCGGAAGGAATTCCAATGACCATCTTCAATGCGGGCGGGAACAATGATTTTCGTAAATCGATCATCTTGATCATTGTTCGCAACATGTGTTCGGTGGCCTGAAAATCAGCAATGACACCACCCCTGAGCGGGCGAATGGTTTTGATGTTTTCATGCGTCCTCCCATGCATCATCTGTGCCTTTTTCCCGACGGCAATTATCTTTCCCGTACTTCGTTCGATGGCAACAATGGATGGCTCATCAACAACGACTTTATCTTTGTATATAATGATAGTATTGGCAGTACCAAGATCTATCCCGATTTCTTCAGTGAAAACTCCCATGGATTCAAATTAAGCAAAAATTCTGCACTTGCAAAGGTAAGTGCTTTCCCCATTCAAGTGCGTTGTATACAGTGGGAATTATTTTGCATCTCACACTGTAAAATTAAGACTTGTACTTTTGTATCAAAAATTATAACGTGTTTACTATTTAAAAAGTATACACCTGTCCATCAGCCAACATGGCTAACCATTTAAAGTAAATTTAGAAAAAATTATGGATCAAATACATAATTACCGGCAAAACGAAGAAAAATTAATATTGTCCATGCCATTCATGGTCACATCATCCGATATAGATATGTATTCCCGTTTGAGGTTAGGAACATTGGTAAGTCTTTTAATACAGTCAGCTAATAATTCTGCGGATAATTTAGAGATTGGATATGAGGACTTACAAGAGCAAAAGTTGTTTTGGGTTTTGAGCCGCCTTACGCTTGAAATACATAAGTCCCTGTCGTGGCATCAATCCGGGGAAGTTGAAACTTGGCCAAAAGATGTCCAGAAGGTTCTTTATATAAGGGACTTTCTTGTTAAGGACCGGAATAAGGAAATTATAGCCAGAGCCACATCCGGATGGTTCGGTATTGACCTGGAAACAAAACATATCCGCACAATAGCGGGTACCCAGGAATTTGTGCTCGATAAATTGAAAAGCAAACATGCCTTGAATATCATTCCGGTGAAATTGTTTCCGGTAAAAGAAGGAAAAATTTCAGAGATTAAAGCGATGTATTTTGATATTGATTTTAACGGACATGTTGCCTCAAGCCGTTATATAGACTGGATGATGGATACTTTTTCAATTGAATTTCACCAAAACAATTTCCCCCAAAAAGTTACTGTAAATTTTTTAAGTGAAACCAAACTCCATGATGTGATTCAATTAATGAGAAATACAGATGATGGGAAAGTATTTGACTTTGAGGGATTTAATACAACCCGGAATACGATTGCTTTTCGTGGAAAGATTGAGTTCTGAAGCCTTGGTTTTTTTTTTCGGTCGCTGATTTATACTTTTCCTGTTTTACTTTCTTAATCACTCGTTTCTGTATCTTTATCAAAAGAAAGGTTGAAAATATGAGCCAATATTCTTTTACCGGGGTCATCTTCGATCTCGATGGCACGCTGATAAACTCTGTTGAAGATCTGGCAGATTCCATGAATATTGTTTTAACAGGTAATCATTATCCGGTTCATGACCTGTCGGCATATAAAACTTTTATTGGTAACGGAATCCGTAACCTGGTAAATATTGCCCTGCCTGAATCTGCGAGGGATGAGCATACTATTGAGGAATGTTACCGGCAGATGATGGATGTGTACAATAATAACTGCGTCAACAAGACAAAGCCCTACGAGGGAATAATTGACCTTCTCAGCATACTGAAATCGCGAGAAATGAAACTGGGGGTCTTTTCAAACAAAGCAGATGTATTCACCAAAAAGATCGTTCAGACACTTTTACCCGGTTATTTTGACGTGATCATGGGCTTGAATGCCGAAGCTCTTAAAAAACCAAATCCATACGGAGTTTTGCAAATATGTAAGAAATTAGATGTCTCTCATGAAAATATGGTCTTTGTCGGTGACTCGGGTATTGATATGAAAACAGCTATAAATGCCGGGATGTATGGTGTTGGTGTCCTCTGGGGATTCAGGACAAAGGAAGAACTGTTGGCTGACGGAGCAAAATGCCTGTTACAACATCCATTGGATTTGATCAGATTATTGGAGAAAGGAAGAATTATTCGTTAATCGTAATCGTCCTTGACGGATTCTTTGTTCCTACATACCACGTATATTTTCCAGGGTACAACGTATTACCCGGGACAGAGAACTGCCTTATTCCGGGCTTGATCCCTCTCCAGAAAGCTATTTTCCGGGTATCTTCAGAAATGATATAAAAGCGGGTAAAGGTATCTGTTTTCATCTTCCAGGTAAACATCAGTTGGTTTGACCTGGAAAAGGCAGCTCCATTGGCAGGAGTAAGTAACTGGATTGCGTCGGATGTTGGTTGTGGAGTAACTGTCTGCGGAGAAGCCTTTTTGACAGTATCCTTTTTCGGTTGTGCTTCCGCTTTCTGAACAGCCACCGGAGTTGATTCAGCAACGGGTTCTTCCTTTTTAAGAGGCCGGTTGATAAGGACAGAATAAATCGCTATAGCAATGACGACAACTGCTGCGATAACCAAAATCACGGCAAATTCTTTCTTGTATTTTTTCAGAATTGAAATATTGTTGCTGGCTTTTGCCTGAGTATCAGCCTGGATGCGTTCCAGTTCCTTCCTTCCCGATTCACTCATCATTTCCGGGAATGTCTTGATGAGCCGGTATTTGCGTGCAAATTCACGGTCTTCTTCAAGCCGGAGTTTAAAATCACGTATCTCAGCATCGTTGAGCTTTCCTAACAGGTAACGCTCGATCAACTCATTATCGGGGGAAAGAGTAGTCATATACCCGGAGATTTTTTAACGGACTGCAAAGATAGACAATTCTCGATTTAGTTGGATATTATGTAAATCCTTATATAATAGCGGGATGGGGGATGTATATGAAGTAACCGAATAACCGGTCAGGGAAGTAATCCGGCAGGTTCCGTCAGTCATATAATCTTTGGTATTGACATATTTCCGGTTGCTGAGGGTATTGATTGCTGAAGATTGAATATAGCTAAAGGAGGATGAACCGGGATCGGCAATAATGGCGGAATCCTTTATGGAAAGAGTATTAAGAATGGAACCAATTTCGTAACTTTGGTTATCTCAAAGTCATTCCTTATGCAAACAACAGACAAAACCAAAGAACTAAGCACAACTCTTGTACTTGTTAATGACAAGTTGCATTTTACGGGACATGCCGATACCAATGCCCCCGTCTCGATTGATTACATTCCCCCTCTTGGAGATAACCTGGGATATACCTCTCTGGAACTTTTCCTGCTGAGCATTTCATCCTGCGTCGGAAGTGCTGTTCTGATTTTATTAAGAAAAATGGGAAAAACCATTTCGGAGTTCAGGATCAACTCAAACGGTATACGTCGAAACCAGCATCCGACCGGTTTCTCGAATATCACTTTGGATATTCTGTTGAAATCTCCAGATGCTACCCAGGCCGATCTCGACAAAGTTCTTTCCATGTCAAATGAAAAACTTTGCCCAGTCTGGGCGATGATCGACGGAAACGTTGAAGTTAAAGTGAATAGCGAAGTTATTAAAGCCCTATAATTACGCTATTTTAAAAGCTGAACCAGATCTTCTTCAACACTAGTTATTGTTTGTACCCCAAATTTTTCCTGGATTATTTTCAGAACATTGGGTGTCATGAACCCCGGCAACGTCGGACCGATATGTGTGTTCTTTATACCCAGGAATAGCAATGCAAGATGCACGATAATTGCCTTTTGCTCATACCAGGCGATGTTGAAGATGATGGGTAGTTTATTTATATCATCCAGGTTCAATGCTTCCTGCAGCTTGAGTGCGACAAAAGCCCATGAATAGGAATCATTGCACTGCCCGGCGTCAAGCACTCTCGGAATGCCGTTGATATCACCCAGGTTCAACTTGTTATAACGGTACTTGGCACAACCGGATGTCAGAATTACCGTATCCTTCGGAAGCTGTTTCGCAAATTCCGTGTAATATTCCCGTGTCTTCTGACGACCGTCACAGCCTGCCATGACCACGAGTTGCTTGATCGCTCCTGAATTAAGGGCTTCCAGAATCTTGTCGGCAAGCGACATTACCTGGTTATGTGCAAAGCCTATCGTGAGCTCACCTTTCTCAATCTCAGTGGGAGGGGGGCAATTCTTTGCCATTTCGATGATCTCTGAAAAATCCTTCTCACCGTTGGGCAGCTTCTTGTCAATATATTTCCATTCCGGCATGCCGGTGGCACCTGTCGTAAAGATTTTACCATTATATGTCGCGGTTTTCCGTGGCGGAACAAGACAATTTGTAGTGAAGAGAATGGGGCCGTTGAATGTTTCAAATTCCTCCAGCTGCCTGTGCCATGCATTGCCGTAATTACCCGCAAGATGTTTGAACTTCTTGAAAAACGGATAGGCATGGGAGGGTAGCATTTCGGAGTGAGTATAAATATCAATCCCTTTGCCTTCTGTCTGGATCAGCAGTTGTTCAAGGTCTTTCAGATCATGCCCGCTGATAAGAATCCCGGGATTCTTTCCTACACCTGTATTTACCGAAGTAATCCCGGGATTGCCAAATGTTGTTGTATTTGCTTTGTCAAGGAGAGCCATCACTTTTACTCCATGCTCTCCGGTTCGCAGGATCCAGTCTAACATACTCTCCGTATCCATTGGCTTTGTGATCATGACCAATGTATTTTCTATGAAGTCATAGATGTCCTGCTGTTCAAAACCCAGATTGAAAGCATGTTCCGTATAGGCAGCTATCCCTTTGATGCCAAATAAGGCATATTGCTTCAAAGCACGTATATCTTCATTGGCATCATAGTTAAGGGTGGTGACTTCCCTGGCTTTTTCGTAAAAATCAGAATCGCTGCTTCCCATCCAGCTTATCGACGGATGGTTCCCGGGAATGGGAACTTTCGTTTTAAGATCTTCACGAAGGTTTATGCAATCTTTTGCAGCCCGGATAATGGATTTTTCATCAAAGTTGGCATTGGTGATGGTCATGAACAGGCTATTGACGATATGCCTGCTCTCCGGATTTGTGTCAAATCCTTTATTCCGGGCTTCTATTGTCATAAATGAAAGCCCCTGGCATGCAAATACCAGTAAATCCTGAATGTTTGCAACTTCTTCTCTCTTACCGCAAACGCCGTTAATCGTACAACCGGTATTTTTAGCTGTTTCCTGACATTGATTACAGAACATGCTCATACATTTTATTTTTTAGGTTCTTCCACTGACTTTGTTTTATACCCCAGGACCCAGGCGATTATACCTCCATCGATTCCCATCATAATGGTTCCGACAATGACATCTACAATCATGCCCCATTTGGTATAAAGATGCATCATTGAAAAGAAAGAAAGATCCATTGAAAACATGAGTAAAAAACCGAGTAAAAGTCCGCCGGTCAGTCCTTTCATGAAAGTATCAAATTTAGCCCAGCGTTGAAATATATAGGCAATCATAAACATCATGGCTATACCTGAAACAAACGTCAGAACTATGAATCTCCAGGAATTCATATCCTTTATAAGACCTTCGTAATGGAATGTCTGGGATTCCATAAATCCTGACAGAACAATGCCGTAAATCAGCCATCCCAGCAGGAACTGTACCACAGCACCTGCTAATGTTGCATAAATCAGTTTTTTGGTCATGGGTGTTGTTTTTTGGGGTTTATATGGAATAAAGATAAGGAAAAATATATGAAAGTGAATCAG
>JAUZOW010000085.1 GCA_030706225.1 Bacteroidota bacterium
ATTTCGGCACAGGAACGGGCAATGACTGTGAAAAAAATGATCAATCCCAATGCTAAAGCTAAGGATTTCACACGTCCTGGACATATATTTCCTATCGAATACAGGGAAGGTGGCGTTCTGGTCAGAGCCGGACATACAGAAGCTTCCATTGACCTGACTAAAATAGCAGGACTTTATCCTGCTTCCGTTATTTGCGAAATCATGAATGAGGATGGATCTATGGCTCGTGTTCCGCAGTTAATGGAATATGTGAAAAAACACAATCTGAAAATCATTACCATTGCCGACCTGATCGTATACCGTCGCAGGACGGAATCCCTTATTCAGCGGGTTACGGAAGCAGACCTTCCGACAAAATATGGTGAATTCAAAGCGATTGCTTTTGCCAGCAAGATTACAAAAGAACAGCACCTTGCCCTTGTGAAAGGGAAAGTGGATGACGGAAGCCCCGTTTTGGTCCGAGTCCATTCCCAGTGCCTTACAGGTGATGTTTTTGGGTCGCTTCGCTGTGACTGTGGCGATCAGCTTATCGAAGCCATGAAAAGGATACAGAAAGAGGGCAGAGGCGTTTTACTTTATATGCAGCAGGAAGGCAGAGGTATTGGTTTCCTTAATAAAATGAAAGCCTATTCCTTGCAGGATTCAGGTATGGATACAGTGGAAGCTAACCGTGCCCTGGGCTTTCCAGCTGACCTGAGAGAGTACGGTACCGGAGCCGAAATCCTTGCCGACCTGGGAATCCGGAAGATCCGGCTGCTGACCAACAATCCGAAAAAAGTGTCGGGTATTGAAGGTTTCGGGCTGGAAATCGTGGAAAGGGTTCCTATCCAGGTGGGTCAGAATGAAAAAAATATCCGCTATCTGAAAACAAAAAGGGAAAAACTTGGACATCTATTGACATTCAAAGATGACCCGGTAAAGAATCCTAAAAAATAATTTGTGATCTCAATCATTATAAATCAATAAACCAACCATGAAAACAATTGAAGGAAAACTCGATGCCAGGGGAATGAAATTTGGCATTGCCATCTCAAGGTTCAATGAATTCATCAGCTCCAAGCTTCTTGGCGGTTGCCTGGATGGTCTGAATCGTCATGGTGCAGAATCCGATTCAATCGAGATTGTATGGGCTCCCGGTGCTTTTGAGCTGCCTCTGGTGGCGAAAAAAATGGCAATGAGCAAGAAGTACGATGCAGTCATTTGCCTGGGTGCCGTGATTCGCGGAGCTACTCCGCATTTTGATTATGTGGCTACAGAGGTTTCCAAGGGAATTGCATCTGTATCGCTGGAAACATGCAAACCCATTATTTTCGGTGTTCTTACTACCGAAAATATTGAACAGGCTATTGAAAGAGCCGGTACAAAAGGTGGAAACAAGGGGTTTGATGCTGCATTATCAGCTATCGAAATGGTCAATCTTTTAAAATCTGTCGACTGACAGAGGATCTGGATAATTGCAGATCCATCCTCTATTTGCTGACAATTACAAAGACAGTCCGGCGATTCTTCGCCCGGCCTTCTTCCGTATCATTGTTTGCAATGGGTTTAGTTTCTCCAAATCCTTTGTATGTGAGCCGGTTGGCTTTTATGCCATTGGTTGTAAGGTAACTGTAAACAGATAACGACCGATTTTCGGAGAGTTTCATATTTTCTGTATGACTCCCGATATTATCGGTATGTCCCTGAATCTGAATACAAAGTGTTGGATTTTCTTTTAAAAAATCGATGAGCTGGTCTAAAACTGCCTTGGATTCACTATTCAGTTCAAACGAATTAAAATCGAAATATATATCATTGATACGGTATGATTTATTGATTTCAATGGGCTTAATTTCCATGTCGATCCGGGATGGAGTCCGGAATGAGCTGTCAAGGCGCGAAATGTATTTTGTTTCATATACATATCCCTCTTTCTTAACCGTCATGATATAGTCGTTTTTAAAAGGCTTCACGGCAACAAAATTCCCTGTCGTCGTATCCATCGGGATTTCTTCAATCTTTTTTGTATCCAGGTTTTTAAGCTCAATTTTGGCTTTGATGGGTTCTGCAATCGCTTCGTTTTTTACAGTTCCTTTAATGAATAAGATTTTTTCCGGCCGTGCCTTATCGTACAAGTCGAAGGAATACAGGTCCCATCCTCCTTTTCCGTGAAATTCATTGGATTTGTTGGAAGAAAAGTATCCTTTCGTTCCATCGGTACTTACAAAAAATCCAACATCATCGTCAGCCGAATTGATCGGATAACCAAGGTTTACAGGTTTCAACCAGGATCCGTCATCACTCAACCGGGAATAAAAAATGTCATATCCTCCCAGTCCCATCCACCCGTCGGAGGAGAAATAAAGGGTTTTGCCATCCGGGTGAATGAATGGTGATTTTTCATTATGTGATGTGTTAATGGAAGGGCCCAGGTTGATTGGCGTTCCCCAGGTGCCGTCATCGGCTTTTATAGATCTGTAAATATCATATCCGCCGTACCCTCCACTCCGGTCACTTACAAAATAAAGAGTTTTCCCATCCGGAGAAATGGAAGGCTGTGCTTCCCATGAATAGGGAAGATTGATCTTGTCGCTGACACTCTTTATAGGAGTCCATGAACCATTGATATTTTCTGAATAATAGATATCACAGTTCAGATAAGCTTTTTGCTTATCGTATTTGCAGACAGTATAATACAGGGTATTATTGTCAATGGTCAGTGTAGCGCCTCCCTCATTATCATTAATATTGAAAGGATCCGGCATTTCTTCGCCTTCCGAAAATAATCCGTCAGGCTGAAGCGTGCTGAACATAAATTTTTCCTTTGTTCGGGATGAATTCAGATAAGGGGTATTTTTATCCGGAAGAAGGATGCATTCCCGGGTAAATAATGCCATCTGATTGTCCGGTGAAAGGATTGCAAGGTATTCATTGGCTTTAGTTGAAATATTTTCGACGACCGACGGATTAAATGGAACCGGATGCTTTAACATCTCTGTATAAAATTTGCAGTAATCCACCAGGGAGATTGCCCGGTTGTAATCCTCGTCGGTTTTAATTTTCGAGACATCCTGGAGGAAAATCTTAAGGTACCTGACGGCTGAATCATATTTTTCGGCACCGTAACAGATCTCACCCAGATAGTAATATGCATATACATCATAGGTCGGACAAAGATCAATAACCTTAAGAAAAGCTTTCTCCGCTTCCCTGAAATTAGAATTGGCTTTTTTGAAATTAACCAATCCCCAAACATACCAGGCATCAGTGAAATCAGGCTCCTGTTGCAATATGCCTTTCATGATACCCCCTGCTTCCGTGTAATTGCCTTTTTTTAAATAAGAAATGCCTTCAATGTAAGATTTTTCAATTTTCTTGGAGTATTGGCTACGGCAACTATCCCCACGGGGCAAATCCTCAGCTTTCGTTGAGGAAAGGAAAAGAAACGGAAAAAGGATTGCAATAAAGATCTTTATTACAGGGCAACGCATGGAGTGAATTTTTATCAAAATTAACGTAAAATTCATTTAATTTTATTCCCTGAATTTTTTCCTGCTGACATATGAAAAGAACTGTTATTAAAAGTTGGAAATTTTTTTTCTTTTTTCTGGCCGGATTATTACCGTTTACAGGCTTTGGTCAGAACCAGACACAAATTCCCAATGCTGATTTTGAATCCTGGACCAATTACGGATCATACCAGAATCCTCAATATTGGGATACACCGAATCAATATACGGCGCCCATCCCTTTTTTAGGGAAGGAAGTCGTCATAAAAAGCGCCAGCCATCATTCAGGATCGTTTTCTGCTGAACTGATCACACAAAACGTCATTGGAATCGGGATTGTTCCAGGTTTTATAACATTGGGAAAACTTACTGTGGATTTAACTACCGGCGCTTATTCCGTTACGGGTGGGGTTCCGGTTTATGATTCGCCTACTCATCTGATGGGTTATTACAAATTTTCACCCCAGGGAGGAGATAGCTGTTTGATTGGAATCGGACTCTGGAAATGGATCAACGGCGTCCTGGATACTGTCGGATATGGCTATTTTTCGACAATTACACCTGCTACTGACTGGACTCCTTTTTCTGCCTGGATCGATTATGATACTACTGCAATTGCAGACAGCATGAACATTGTAGCACTTTCTTCTGCGGAAGAAACCGGTACAAGCGGAACTACTCTGTATGTTGATGGTCTTTTCCTTGATTATACACTGGGAGTCGACAATCAGGACCCTTCAACGGGGATTAAATTGTATACCGATAGAGAAACTCAGCGGATCCTTCTTTTTTTCGATTTTGAAAAGCCGCAGTCTGTCTCTGTATCAGTTTATGATATGACCGGCAGAAAAATCGAAAAGACAGGAAAGGATAAAATCCAGAATGGCCGTCAGGTTCTGAATTATTCAAGCTGGAAGCCGGGAGTTTATCTTGTGGAAGTGATTCATTCCAATATGCGTTTTTGCAGGAAAGTGTTAGTTAATCCTTAATTTTTTAAACGTGGAGCATCGAAATATATCGGTCGGATTGGTTCAGATGACTTGCGGTGACGATAACCAACAGAATATCGGAAAAGCGATGGACCGGATCCGGGATTGTGCCGGAAAAGGTGCACAAGTGATCTGCCTTCAGGAACTTTTTTCTTCGGTTTACTTCTGTCATGAAGAGCATTACGATTTTTTCCGGCTGGCGGAACCGATTCCGGGACCGACGACAATTCAGCTTGGTGAACTTGCCCGGAGTCTGAATGTTGTCATTGTGGCTTCTCTTTTTGAAAAAAGAGCGAAAGGAGTTTACCATAATACGGTTGCAGTGATCGATGGAGATGGTACTTTTCTGGGGAAATACAGGAAAAACCATATTCCGGATGATCCGGGTTACTACGAAAAATTTTATTTTACTCCCGGAGATACAGGATATGCCGTATTTCCGACAAAATATGGGAAAATCGGAACGCTGATCTGCTGGGATCAGTGGTATCCTGAAGCAGCAAGGATTACCAGCCTGATGGGTGCAGAGATTCTTTTTTATCCCACAGCTATCGGCTGGGCAACTTCCCAGCCGGAAGCCGTTAACCAGCAGCAATATAGTGCCTGGCAGACTATTCAGCGATCACATGCCGTTGCCAACGGCGTTTTTGTTGTCGCTGTGAACCGTACAGGATTGGAGGGAGAAATGAATTTCTGGGGAGGTTCATTCGTGACAGATCCTTTCGGACGCATTCTGTATGAATGTTCTCACGACAAGGAAGAGGATCCGGTTGTAAAACTGGATCTCCATGAAGTGGATGAAGCCCGGGTACACTGGCCTTTCCTTCGTGACCGCCGGATCGATACCTATGGGCCGATCCTTGAACGTTTCCTGGATAAATAAACTGAATTCATGAAAGATCTGAATACTCCTAAAAAACTGGGATACCATTTCCCGGCAGAATGGGAGGCTCACCGTGCAACCTGGCTCAGCTATCCGCATGATGATTCCTATTCATGGCCCGGAACATTACCTCGCATATTCCCTTACTATAATGAATTTATCCGTGTTTTGTCGGAAAATGAGAAGGTTTGTATCAATGTACGCAATGAGGACCTGAAAAAAAAGGTGATGGAGGATCTGAAATCCATCGGGACCGATTTGTCGCAGATTGAGATGTACATTCATCCTACCAATGATGCATGGTGCAGGGATCACGGGCCTGCTTTTGTGATCAACCCGAAGGAAAAATCACATAAAGCTGTGGTTAACTGGAAGTATAATGCATGGGGCGGGAAATACCCGTTCGAGCTGGATGATCAGATTCCGGAACTGATTGCGAAAGCACTTCACCTGCCTGTATTCTATCCCGGAATCATTATGGAAGGAGGCGCTGTAGAATTTAACGGGAAAGGAACATTGCTGACCAGTACGTCCTGTCTGCTTCATGAAAACCGGAACCCGCAGCTTTCACAGAACCAACTGGAGGAATACCTTATGGAATATTACGGAGTAGACCAGATCCTATGGCTCAATGAAGGAATTGACGGAGATGATACCAACGGGCACATTGATGATATATGCCGGTTTTTCAGGGAAGATGCTGCACTGATCATGGTGGAGCCTCATTCGTCCGATACCAATTATCAACCTCTTTTGAATAACATGAAAGAGTTGAAGAAAATGAGACTTTTGAATGGAAAACAGATTGAAATAGCAGAAGTTCCGATGCCTAAACCTGTTTTTTATGAAGGACAACGGTTGCCGGCTTCCTATGCTAATTTCTATATTGCCAGCCATTCGGTTATTGTGCCCGTTTATCGTTGCAAAGAAGATGATCAGGCAATGGCTGTTCTGGAAGAATGCTTTCCGGAAAAGAAGATCGTAGGAATTGATTCAACGGAAATTATCTGGGGGCTTGGGTCGTGGCATTGCCTGAGTCAGCAGGAACCTGCCTAAAGCGCAGCCAATGGTCGGCAATGACAAAAGCAGCCATGGCTTCCACAACCGGAACAGCTCTCGGAACCACACAAACATCATGGCGCCCCTTAACAGATAGCAATACTTCTTCTCCCTTGCGATTTACAGTAGTCTGATTTTTTGCAATGGATGCAGCGGGTTTGAATCCAACCTGAAAATAAATCTCGTTGCCGTTTGAAATTCCTCCCTGGATTCCTCCCGAATGATTTGTTTCAGTTAATATTTTCCCTTCCCGGAAAATAAAAGGATCGTTTTCTTCAGAACCTTTCCTTGAACATCCGTCAAATCCCGATCCATATTCAAATGCTTTTGCTGCATTAATACTCATCATACCTTTGGCGAGATCAGCTTGTAGCTTATCGAAAACAGGTTCTCCAAGTCCGGCCGGAACTCCGGTTATCCTGCAGGTGACAATGCCTCCTGTGGAATCCCCTTCTTCGCGGAGTTGTTCCAGTAATTGAAGCATGTTCTCAGATGTTGCCGGGTCAGGGCAACCGGTTTCCGGGAGCACGTAGTCTTTATCCGGGTTCCATACATAGTTTTTGGGTAATCCGATATTCCCGATGAGACTGGTATATGCTGTTACTGAGATTCCGGTTTGTTGTAAAAGTATTTTGGCAAAAGCGCCGGCAGCAACACGGGCTGCTGTTTCTCGTGCCGAAGCTCGTCCACCGCCGCGGTAATCCCTTAGTCCGTATTTTTGTTCATATGTAAAATCTGCATGAGAAGGGCGGAAAATATCTTTCAGATTTAAGTAATCTTCCGGGCGGGCATCCCGGTTCCGGATCAGGAAAGCAATCGGAGCGCCTGTCGTTTTTCCTGAAAACAGTCCGGAAAGGATTTCCACAATGTCATCTTCCTGTCGTTGACTGGAAAATGAGTAGCATCCCGGCTTCCGGCGATCAAGCTCTCTCTGGATAAATGCTGTATCTATGAAGATTCCGGATGGAAACCCATCAAGAACACCCCCGGTCGCAGAACCGTGAGATTCACCGAAAGTAATCAAAACCAATGCTTTCCCGAAGGAGTTGCCTGCCATAACCGCATGAAGGTACCGGCCAGGGTACTTTAAATTATTGGGCCTTAAGCATTTTCAACTTGGCTTCCATGACTTTTACGTCATTCTTGGCCTTATTGATTTTTTTCTCAAATTCCTCTTTCAGGATGGATGCATTCTTTGAGTTGGCAAGAAAACCGATATTGTTTTCCCAAAGGTTGATGTCTTCTTTCAGTTTGGTGATCTTACCGAACAGGATTTCTTTCTCCCGGTTGATCAGTCGTCTCGATTGGGGATCGGTTTTCATGGAATCAACGCGGGTCTGGTAATTCAGGGTACTGATTTCCACTTCGCTGATTTTAAGCCGGTCAAGATGATCATTAATGATAGTGCGGAACTCATTCTGAAGGCGGTCTTTTTCTTTTATAGGAATATGGCCGATTTCAGTCCATTCTCTCTGGAAGTTTTTAAGCACATCAAGATTTGCATTTTTATCGTCTGTGAAATTATATTCTTTCAGACGTTTAATAAGATCCATCTTTTTTCCCAGATTTTCTTCTTCATGTACCTGAATATTGGAATAGAAAGATGATTTGGCATTGAAAAATTCATCGCATGCAGCGCGGAACCGTTTCCAGATTTTGTCGGAATGTTTTTTAGGTACCGGTCCGATAGATTTCCATTCATTCTGCAAGCGGATCAGTTCATTTGTTGTTTTACGCCAGTCATTACTGGTCTTCATGGCTTCTGCCTGGACGCACAATTCCAGTTTCAGATTATAATTATGAAGCTGATGTTCTTTCAGCTTATCAAAAAAATCTTTTTTATTGGAGAAGAAAGTATCAAGGCAGGTTTTGAAGCGATTCCAGATTTCCGTATTGTTTTTCTGAGGAACAGGTCCAACGCTTTTCCAGATTTTAAGCAGTTCGTTTACTTTGATCGTGTTTTCCTGCCATTCCTTGATGTTTTCATTTTTCAGTGTAAGGACTTCTTCAGCCTGATCGCAAAGAGCGGTCTTGGTCTCCAGATTTTTCGTCTGTTCATCTTCAATTTTGGCATAATGCTCACGACGCCTTTCGTTGATCTTATCGGTCGTATTTTTAAATCGTTCCCAGATCTCATCCCGTTTATCAGCAGGTACGGGGCCGATTTCCTTCCACTCTTCGTGATATTTCTGAAGTTTTTTAAATGACTTCAGGATGGAGGTTTCCAACAGAAGTTCTTCGGTCTTTTCACAAAGGGAAATCTTTGCTTCAAGATTCTTTTTCAGGTCAAGGTCTTTCAGTTCTTTATTCAGCTTGACTTTATCGAAAAATTTTTCGACCAGAAAGTGGTAATTCTGCCAGAGGTTATTGATTTCATTCCGGGGAACAATACCAATCTCTTTCCAGCGATCCTGAAGGTTTTTAAATTCGTCATAGGTTTTCTTGAGAGTTTCTTCCGAATTGACGAGTAGCTTAAGCTCTTCAAGGATTTGTTGTTTCTTCTTCAGGTTCTCCAGTTTGAGCTTTTCCTGTTGCTCATTATACCGGGCTTTATTAGCCTTATAAATAGTGAAGATTTCATTAAAACGGGTTTCCACCGGATCTTCCACAGGTTTTACTTCTTCCCGTGATTCCTCTTCGCCGGCTAATTTTTCGTATTTCTGAAGGTTTTCCTCTTTCTTTTTCTTGAGAAAAGCAACCTTAATCAGTGCGATACGGGTTTTTTCGGAATTGATATCTTCAACATTCACTGCTTTTTCAAGCAGGTCAACCAGTTCTTCTCTCGAATAATGGTCGAAATCCTCTTCCGATTCCTGACCTTCATGTTCAATGGCTTCATCCAAAAGCTCATTATCATGAGGCTCTGCCTTCAGATCCATACTTTCCTGGTGAGTTTCTTCCGTCGTTTCTGTATTCGTATCCTCGATTACTTTTTTTTCTTCGACGGGTTCGGTAATAGTTACCTGGGGATTTTCTTCCTGCTTAAGTTGTTCTTCCGAAGCAGGATCCGGAATTAAATTCTCCAAATTTTCCATTTAAGGTCGATCGCTTAATAAATGAACAATTGAAAAGAGTCCGACCGAGGCCGGTTATAGTGTCCTTTCCTTTATTAATGCAAAAATAGTAATATTTTATTATATCGACATATACGATGATAATCCTTTAAAAAACAAGTCAGGAAAATCAATGTAATGATTTGTTGTTAAACAATATATATCCAAAATTCAGATTTACCGACCAGGGATTTTCTGCTTTATCATAGTAATTCAGGCTGATACTCAGAGGGCCAAGAAATGCATTATAGGTAAGTGTACCTCCTGCAATGTAGGCTCTGTCAGCAAATTTTGTTCCCAGAACCGCCTGATTTCCTGATTCGCTTTTCAGAATAGCCTGATATGGCTGAAAAACATACCCTTCTGCACGGAATTCGAGTTTCTTGACGATAGTAACGATGGTTTTCAGTCCTCCGGCAATATAATCCTGTGCCCGGAAAGCGGGCATAAACAATGTCTGCATTTCAGGGATAGGTTCAAAAGAGGGGGCAAAAATGACGGTGGATGTATAATTGCTGAATAATGGCTGGTCTGAAACCATGCCTTCCAGGTATATTCCCAGTTTTATCGGTCCAATAGTCTGAAAATAATTGTCGTAACTGGCGTGGAGCTGGTACCAGTTATGATAATTTACAATTTCTTTCCGGTTTGTCTCATTGGACATTGATCCTGGAAGGAATCCTTCTCTTCCGCTGATATATCCTAAAGAAATCAGGAATCGTGAACCGGCGCTTGCAAATTGTTTCCGGTTCATACTGTTCATTTCAAAATTCAAACGGGGAGAGAAAAACGTAAAACCGGTAAGATCCGCTGTATCCGTGCGGGAAAAAGTGTTACCCTGGTAATATGAGCTTTTGGTATAGGCATAAATACCTTGAAAGTATAGTTTGCCTTTGTTTGTAACGGAGACTCCGATGCGTCCGTCCCCGAAATATTCCCGGTCGATGATGTAAGATGGTGTCTTATCATCAAAAAAGTAGATTGAATTTTTAAAATAATTAAAGCTGTTAATTGTATAAGCGCCATAGAGATACCATGGAATCCGGGAATTGAAATCCACTCTTTGCGCTAGCTGTATAGAATTATAAAAACGTCCGAAATACCCGTTAATTTTAAACCGGATAGGCTTGGCAAGGAGGAGCTTATACTTGAGTTGAAGAAAAGCTTCGTTGGTGGTGGCAATGGAAAGGTTACCTCCGAATTGCAGATTGAAATCTTCCGTTTTCTGGATGTCCAGGTGGAGGTCATAATGGCCTGTAACCGGGTTATACCAGGCCGTTGGATAAATGAATTTAATGAACCCCTCATCCATGAGCCTGAAATACTGGGATTCCAGCTCTTTTGACGAAATGGTCGAATGACCATGCTTTAATTGCCGTCTGATAAAAACCTGTTGGGGTTTAGTAAGTCCTGTTATTAAAATGGAATCAAAGACGATAGGAGGTTCTTTGGCTTTGAATGCCTTTCGGCGCGCATTCAGGGTTACCGTATCGCATGTCCGGTGAATCAGAGCTTTTAAACGTGGCATGGCAATCATGGCTTCCTTGTACCCGCTGTCCGATAGCGCTTTGAAATGGCTAAAATCCAGCATGTTGAATTTGGGAATTTTAGGCGTAATCAAAACGGAATTAGAGTATGGGATGGTATCCTGCTGATGGCCCATCAGCATAATTAATAACTGTGAAACAGGATCATCCCTTTCCGGCTTGCCGTATCGCTCTGCTACCCTGGAACCAATGATCACATCAGCATGATAAATGTTTTTTGCAACATCACAGGGGAAATTATTATACATACCGCCATCGAAAACCAGTTTCCCGTTTATCTGCATGGGAGTATAAACAAACGGAATACTCATCGATCCACGGATGGAATTTCCCAGGCTTCCTTTATCCAGGACAATAGCATGAGAGGAATCAATATCCGAAACCACACAACGGTAGGGTACGAAAAGACTATCGAAATTCCTATTACTTACGGCTTCAGCCGGAGCACAGATCAACATGAGCCGGTAATCCAGTTCCTGAGGAGAAACAAGATTCGTAGGAAGTTGAGCAGTGATCTTTTTCTTGAAATTGAAATCCATGGAGACCCAGGAACCATTAGGGTCTTCTTTCCGGTAAAAATAGGTGTA
>JAUZOW010000086.1 GCA_030706225.1 Bacteroidota bacterium
CAATTAGGTCAATTAGTACTTAGGTCAATTCTTACTTAGGTCAATTAGGTCAATTAGAACTTAGGTCAATTAGTACATGGGTCAATTAGAAATTAAAAAAAGTTGTATGTCAGAAAAAAAATCAAAGTACGATTTGGAAGAACGGACTGCCCGGTTTGGCGAAGATGTTATCCGGTTTTGTAAAAAAATTCCATCCGGAGAAATTACTTCGCCAATTATTAATCAGTTGATCCGGTCTTCGATAAGCATCGGGGCAAATTATTCTGAAGCTGATGATGCAGAGAGCAAAAAGGATTTTAAACATAAAATAGGCATTTGCAAGAAGGAATCCCGGGAAACAAAACATCATTTACGGATGATAGTGGCAGCAGTGCCAGGGATTTCCAGGGAAGCAATGATTCTTTGGCAAGAAGCTAAAGAGTTGAACCTTATATTCAATGCGATAAACAACAAGCTTAAAGAGAATTGATCTAATTGATCTAATTGACCTAATTTCTAATCAAGATCCAATTTCTAATGATCAAAACCCAAAGACGAACCATGAGCTATTTGAAATTGGAACTTGGTCATTGTGATTTGTTTAGGTCAATTAGGTCAATTAGAACTTAGGTCAATTATAAGAAGTATCATCCGGCTCACTCCAATAGGGATAACCTGTATTATCATTATCATCATCATCTTCGTCTTCCCATTCATAGACTTTCCGTTTTGGACCGGAGTGGCGGTAATAAAAGGCGAGAATTATTCCGGCAACAATCCCCATGAGATGGGATTCCCATGAAATATGCATTTGCGGAAAAAGTTGTGGAAATATCCCCCAGATCATTCCACCGTAAAGAAATGAAATCAGCAGGGTAAGGGCCATCAACCTTGTATCTCTCCGGATGATGCCGCTGATGAATAAGAATGAAGCTAATCCGTAAATGATTCCACTGGACCCGATATGAATCCCGTCGCGGGCAAGAAACCAGACCCATATGTTTGTAAGAACCCAGATTAAAAGAAAAACCGGCCAGGCTATTTCACGATAAAAGTAAAAGAGCATAGCCAGTAGAACAAAAAGAGGAATTGTATTAGCGGAGATATGAGCCAGATCTGCATGCAGAAAAGGAGAGGTAATAATTCCGATCAATCCTTTCCATTGCAATGGGTAAAGCCCATAGATTCCAAGGTCGATTCCAAAGATCCATTCCACAGCTTTGACCAGCCAGATCATTATGACAAAAAGGCCTGGAACAAAAAGGCTATTCCAAAATTTCCGCTGATCCGCATTCATAAACTTATGACTTTTTACCAGTTCATTCTGGATTCAAACTGCTAAAAGTAGATAAAATAGGGCAATTTCTCCCGGAGTGCACAAAAAAACTTAATTTTGGGCTTTCGAAACATAGTAAAATCAATACATATGTATAAATCATTAAAGGATAAAACCTTACAGGTTATTTTGTTATTTGCTTTGATTTTCACGGTTTCTTTAAGCGTATCGGGTCAGAATGCCAGAAATGATGCTGCCGGGTTAAAGAAATTCAACATCCTGATGAGTTTTATCAAGTATTATTATGTGGATACGGTAAATGAACCTAAACTGGTTGAAAAAGCCATTGTTGAAACATTGAAAGAGCTGGATCCGCATTCCATGTACATTTCAAAAAAAGATGTGGAAAAGATGAATGAACCTCTGGTCGGAAATTTTGAAGGCATCGGGGTTCAGTTTGAAATTTTGAAAGATACGATTACTATTGTTCATCCTATTCCCGGTGGCCCTTCTGAAAAGCTGGGTATCTTATCGGGTGATAAGATCATCACCATCGAAGGAGAAAATGTTACAGGTAAAAAGATAACCAATCAAATTGTTTTTGACAGGCTTCGCGGGAAGAAAGGGACGAAAGTGAATATCGCTATTTTCCGTCAGGGACATAAAGGAGTGATCGATTATACGATTGTAAGGGATAAAATTCCTATCAACAGTGTGGATGCTTTTTATATGATTACTCCGGAAACAGGATATATTAACCTGAACCGGTTCTCTTCCACTTCCTCTCAGGAAATTGACGATGCCCTGATGAAACTTAAGATGCAGGGAATGAAAAATCTGATCCTTGACTTGCGTAATAATGCGGGTGGTTATATGAATGTAGCCATTGATTTGTCGGATCAGTTCCTGGATGCCAATAAGCTGATTGTTTACACTGAAGGTGTACATTCTCCGCGTGAAGATTTTATGTCAACCCCCACCGGCCGTTTCGAAAAAGGGAAACTGGTAGTCATGATCAACGAAAATTCGGCATCTGCCAGTGAAATTGTTTCAGGTGCAATTCAGGACTGGGATCGTGGTATCATCGTTGGAAGAAGGTCTTTCGGCAAAGGATTGGTACAGCGTCCCTTTATGCTTCCCGACAGCTCGCAGGTCAGGCTTACCACTGCCCGATATCATACACCTTCCGGAAGATGTATTCAAAAGCCTTACGATGAAGGAATAGAAGAATACTATAAGGATTTCAGCAATCGTTTGAAACATGGCGAACTGGTAAATCCTGACAGTATTAAATTCCCGGATTCGCTGAAGTATTTTACCCATAATAAGAGGGTCGTTTACGGAGGCGGCGGGATCATGCCCGATGTGTTCATCGCCTGGGATTCTACTCCTGTAACAGATTATTATATGGATCTTCGCCGGAAAAATATCATTAATAATTATACCAGTGATTTTGTGGATAAACATCGAAAAGAACTGATGAAGAGTTATCCGGATTTTGAATCTTTTGATAAGAATTTCAAGGTGGAAGGCGATATTATGGATGGATTTTTTACTGCCTCTGAAAAAGAAGGAATCAAAAAGGATGAAAAGCAATATGCAGCTTCAGAAGCCCTTGTCAAAACACAAATAAAAGCGTTGATTGCCCAAAAATTGTGGGATGTCACTTCATTCTATAAAGTTTTTAACCATTATGACGATGAAGTTGTCAAAGCTCTTGAAGTGATCGGAAACGATCAGCTTTTCAATAAACTCAAGATATCGCAATAATTGGATAATCCCAGATTGCCTCATCTTTTCGTTGCGGTCCCGCTGCTGAATGAGAATGAACGGGTGGGACGGCTGATCTCCTGCATTCAAAATCAGGATTACAAGGATTTTACTTTGTATTTCTGTGTAAACCAGCCTGATGAGTGGTGGCATGTCTCTGGAAAGAGGGAGATTTGTCTTCAGAACAAGGAATCACTGGACATTTTAAGAAAGACTTTGGGTTCACATGCCGTTATCATCGACCGGTCAAGTCCGGGCCTTGGTTGGAGGGGACGTCGTCATGGTGTTGGATGGGCGCGAAAAACGGTAATGGATGCCATAGAACATCAGGCAGAAGAGAAAGATATCATCCTGAGTATGGATGCAGATGTAACCTTCTCTGAACATTATTTTTCTTCCATTGCATCGAATTTTAGTAATCATCCGGAAGCGGTCGCATTGGCCGTGCCTTATTTCCATTTGCCTCCTGAAGATCCGGCAGCATACCGGGCAATTCTACGGTATGAGATCTATATGAGGATGTATTCTTTAAATTTATGGCGTATTGGAAGTCCTTATACATTTACGGCTTTGGGATCGGCTATGGCATGTCCGGTTTTTGCCTATCGCGCCATCGGGGGAATGACTCCAAAGATGAGTGGAGAAGACTTTTATTTCCTTCAAAAGTTACGTAAATACGGGAAAATGATCTTCTGGAATCCGGAAAAAATTTATCCGGAAGCCCGGTTTTCCGACCGTGTTTATTTCGGGACAGGTCCGGCAATGATCCGGGGCAATGAAGGAGACTGGTCCAGCTATCCGGTTTACCCGTACCGGTTCTTTGATGAGATCAAAACGACAACGGATCTTTTTCCGGATTTTTTTGAAAAAACACAATTTACAGGCGTAGTAAAATTTCTTCAGGAGCAATTCCTGGAAGAGGATCCGTTTCAACCGATTCGCAGAAACGCCCGTGAAAAGAATCAGTTTGTGAGAGCTTGCTACGAAAAGTTTGATGGATTAAGGACTTTGCAATACCTGAAAACAAGAGATAAAGAAGAACCTTCTTCCTGGGAGAAGAATCTTATAGATTTTCTGGATAAATTTTTTCCTGATGAATGGGAAAATTTAAGAAAGAAACTTTCTTCTCCTTTTGATTTTAATCTTTCATCACTTTCAAATCTGGAGATGATCCGTACTTTTTTAACAGAAAAGGAAGATATCTGTCAGATTAACTCATTACCTTCGTTACCAGGTCAGCAGCTTCCCGGAGTGTTATGGCGGAATGAACCCTGAGCCCGGATTCATCGATAATCTTTTTCCCTGCTTCGGCATTTGTTCCCTGTAACCTTACAATGATAGGTACCTTGATTTCCCCGATGTTGTTATAAGCATCCACAACTCCCTGGGCAACCCGGTCACAACGGACGATACCTCCGAAAATATTGACGAGAATAGCTTTTACATTCGGATCTTTAAGGATGATCCGGAATCCTTGCTCTACACGTTTTGCGCTTGCAGATCCTCCCACGTCAAGGAAATTTGCCGGCTCGCCACCTGAAAGCTTTATGATATCCATGGTAGCCATTGCCAGCCCGGCACCATTAACCATACATCCTACATTACCGTTCATCCGGACATAATTAAGATCGTCGCGGCTGGCTTCCACTTCAGCAGGATCTTCTTCGTCAAAATCTCTCATGGCTGCAATATCCGGATGACGGAAAAGAGCATTATTGTCGATGACCAATTTAGCATCGGCAGCCAGGATCTTGTTATCGGAAGTCTTAAATACGGGATTGATTTCAACCAGGGAAGCATCAGAGCCATCGTATGCCTGATATATGGCATTTACGAATTTTATCATATTTTTGAATGTTTCACCGGAAAGCCCCAGGTTGAATGCAACTTTCCTGCATTGAAACGGGCGGATCCCTACTTTGGGATCTATTTCTTCCGTAAAAATATAGTCTGGAGTCTCTTCTGCTACTTTTTCAATATCCATTCCACCTCTGGGAGAATACATCAGTATGGTATGACCTTTCAGACGGTTTAACAACACACTCAGATAAAATTCCATAGGTTCAGAAGGACCCGGATAATAAATGTTTTGTTCGACCAGAACCTTCCGGACTTTTTTTCCTTCGGGAGGAGTCTGGGGTGTGATAAGTTGCATGCCAATGATCCTCCCAGCCTGGGCACGGAGTTCGTTAAGATTGTTGACAACCTTAACACCTCCGGCTTTTCCTCTTCCTCCG
Organism: Bacteroidota bacterium; assembly: GCA_030706225.1. Taxonomy (GTDB): domain Bacteria; phylum Bacteroidota; class Bacteroidia; order Bacteroidales; family FEN-979; genus JAUZOW01. The sequence goes on from JAUZOW010000086.1 coordinate 5,263, forward strand.
GCATGAATTTGTGCCTTGATTACCCATTTATCAGATCCTGTCATGTTTTGAATGATCTCTGCTGCTTTTACAGCTTCTCCGACAGTCTGGGCAAGTATTCCTTCCGGAACAGCAACACCGTATTTTTTCAGTATCGATTTGCTTTGATATTCGTGAAGATTCATAAAATCAAGAGGATTGGTTCTCAAAAATAAGTATTATTTTTGAGTCCTGATTTAATAAAAAAACCTGTCATTTAAGTTGATTACTGCTAAAGATATTCAAAAATCATACGATTCGCTGAAAGTTCTTAAAGGCATCAGCCTGGAAGTCAATAAAGGCGAGATCATTTCCATTGTCGGTGCGTCCGGAGCTGGCAAATCCACTCTGCTTCATATTCTGGGAACACTGGATAAGCCGGATTCAGGAATCGTCAGGCTGAACGGCGTGGATGTAATGGGGCTTCCGGATCGTAAAATGGCTGAATTCCGGAATCGTCATATCGGTTTTGTTTTTCAATTCCACCATCTGCTTCCTGAATTTACAGCTCTTGAAAATATCTGCATTCCTGGTTATATAGCCAAAAGACCGGTTAAAGAAGTGATAAACAAAGCCATGGAATTGCTTGATTTTATGAATATAAAGGATAGAGCAACCCACAAACCTTCGGAACTTTCCGGAGGCGAACAACAACGGGTTGCAGTTGCCCGGGCTCTGGTTAATAATCCGGAAGTGATCCTTGCGGATGAACCATCAGGAAATCTGGATTCAACTTCAGCTGTCGAACTGCATAACCTTTTCTTCCGGCTGCGTGAAGCTTTTAACCAGACATATGTTATTGTTACCCACAATACTGAGCTTGCTAATATGGCTGATCGTAAACTGACTATCCGCGATGGGGTGATTGAAAATCAGACGGTGTGAAATTATTTTTTATTCTTTACGTTTAAAATTTGTTGCATGAACGTTTGGAATTCCATACAAATTTTTCGGGCATGAATCTGAAATCTGAGAGAAAGCATAAAAAACATTCTTACATCTTCCTGTTTATTTTTCTACTGCTTACTATAACAGGCCTGGCATGGTCACGGCTATATACATTTTCTCCGGCAACTTTTTTCCATCGGACATTTACCGGATCGGTTTTTCAACAAAAATCTTCACAGGGCGATACCACTGAATATAATAAGATCATCCGTTCAGCAGATTCGTATTTCTCCAATAAAGATTATTTGAATGCAAAGGCTTCTTACCAGATGGCTATTGAACTCCGTCCGAATGATGAATATGCTAAAAACCGGCTTAAGCAGGCAATGGAACTTCTACGTTCGCAGAAAGCTCAGAATACACTCTATGATGTAGCTGTTGCAAATGCCGATCAACTTTTTGAGGCAAAAGAATATGAGAAAGCAAAGGAAGCATTTGAAAATGCCAGTAAGATACTTCCGGGAGAGAAATATCCCAAAGATCGTATTAATGAAATCATTAAAATTCAGACTGATCTGAAGACCAATGATGAAATGTATTCCAAAGCCATTACCCAGGGGGATAAATTTTACAATGGCCAGGAATATTCAGCTGCTCTTCAGGAATATCAGAAAGCTTCCGGTTATAAACCGGATGAAAAATATCCCAAAGACCGGATTAAAGAACTTACCGGAATTCTTGCAGATCTTAAAGTAAAAGATGAAAAATACCGGAAATTCATTACATCGGCAGATAAACTGTATGACCAGTCAGTTTTCAATGATGCACGTATTGAATATCAGAATGCATCTAATGTAAAACCGGATGAAGCATACCCGAAAGAACGGATCAAAGCGATTGATGATTTGCTGGCCGGTCAGAAAAAAATAGCTGAAGATTATGACCATTTCATCAATGTTGCTGACAGCTTTTATATCAATAAGAAATATATTCAGGCAAAATCCGGTTATCAGCAGGCATTGAAATTAAAACCCGGAGAATCCTACCCCCGGGATATGGTTGCAAAATCTGATGAATTCATTACTGCTCAGCTGGCGGATGAAAAAACCAGAAATGAAGCGTATGGAACTTCCATTGAAAACGCTGATAAATTGTATGTCCAGAAAAACTATGATCAGGCACGGACGGAATACCAGAACGCATTAAGTATCAAACCGGAAGAAAAATATCCAAAAGAAAGGATTTCTGCAATTGAAACAATATTGTCAGGAATAGCTCAGGAAAAAGCAACTGAAGCGAATTTTCAACGCCTGATCGCTCATGCCGACAGCCTGTTGGCCCTGAAGTCATATACTCTTGCTAAGGCAGATTATTCAAAAGCTTTGGAAATAAAACCTAAAGATCCGTATCCTAAGAGTAAAATTCTTGAAATTGAAAGGACCCTTGGAGAAATCGCTGCTGCAAAGAACAGGGATGAACAATATGAATCTGCCGTCGCAGCCGGTGATAAGCTGATGGACGAAAAATCGTATTCACAGGCTAAAACCCGGTACCAGTCAGCACTGAAAATCAAACCCGATGAATCGTATCCCAAAGGGAAAATTGCCATTGCCGATAGCCTCCTGGCAAATCTGGCACATCTGAAAGAATTGGATGATCAATACAATACTTCCATCTTAAAAGCGGATAAACTGTTTGCTTCAAAATCATGGGAGGATGCCCGTTCAGAATATCTCAATGCCGGGAACCTGAAACCGGAAGAGAAATATCCAAAAGATAAGGTGACGGAAATTGATAAAATCCTGGCAGGAATAGCGGAAAATAAGACCAAGGAGGAAAATTACCAGAAGATCCTGTCTGATGCCGATAAATTACTTGCGGATAAATCCTATACAAATGCGAAGGAACAATATTCTGAAGCCTTAAAGATTAAACCCGGGGAAAAGTATCCGCAGGATAAAATTGCTGAAATCGATAAGATTACAGGTCAGATAGCAGCAGCAAAAGCCCTGGATGAACAATACACTTCAGCAATTGCACTGGCTGACAAACTCCTTCAGGATAAATCTTATGAACCTTCCAGAGCGCAATATCAGAAAGCTCTTGACATGAAACCATCCGAAACTTATCCCAAAACTAAAATCTCAGACATTGATAAGATACTGGAAGATATAAGGAAGCAAAAAGAATTGAATGATCAATATGCAGGACTTATTACAGAAGGAGATAAACTGTTCGGGGATAAATCGTGGAATTCTGCAAAAGATAAATATAATGCAGCCATAGCTTTAAAACCGGATGAACAATATCCAAAAGGGAAACTGGCAGAGATAGATAAAGTTCTTCTTGATGTCAAAGCTCTGGATGATAAGTACAACGCTACCATTACTAATGCAGATAAGCTTTTAGCTTCAAAGACATATGATAAGGCCAAAGATGAGTATACCAATGCAGGAAATCTAAAGCCTGATGAAAAGTACCCGAAAGCTAAAATTGAAGAAATCAATGGGATCCTGTCTGAAATGGCTCATCAGAAAGAAGTGGATGATCAGTACCAAAACGCCATTGCAAAGGCAGACCAGTTGATGGCAGCCAAATCCTATATCGAGGCAAAAACAGAATATACAAATGCTGTAAATCTGAAACCGAAAGAGGATTATCCAAAAACAAAAATTGCTGCTATCGATAAGATCATTGCTGATCAAAAAGCGCAGGATGATAAGTATAATGCTTCCATCGAAAAAGCCGATAAGCTTCTTGCAGATAAATTGTTTAACGACGCAAAGACGGAATACCTGAATGCCGGGAAATTGAAACCCGGGGAACAATATCCGCAGGAAAAAATTACTGAGATCGAGAAAGCGTTGGCAGAAATCGAACGGCAGAAAGCTATCCAGATTCAATACCAGGCGAGTCTGGATAAGGCTGACCGGTATTTTAAAGATAAATCATACCTGCAGGCTCGAACGGAATATTCCAATGCAGGGACAATCAAACCTGATGAACAATATCCGAAGGATAAGATTGTGGAAATCGAATCCATTCTTGCTGAGCTTAAAGCCAAAGATGATGCCTATAAGGCCTCTATTGACAAAGCAGATCAACTTTTTAATCAGAAATCATGGGAAGATGCCCGGAATGAATATCAGAATGCTTCATCCATTAAGCCGGAAGAAAAATATCCGGGGAATAAAATGGCAGAGATCAATAAAATTTTAACTGATTTAAAAGGGAAGAAACAGACATTCGATGAGCTAGTCAATAAAGGGAATACGCTATTTGGTCAGAACGATCTGTATAAGGCAAAAGAAACTTATCAACAGGCTCTGACAATATTTCCTGATGAAGATTACCCAAAGAGCAGGATTTCCAGGATAACTACCATGGTTGACAGTATTTATCGTGCAAATAAAGGATTGTATGATAAAGCAATCGGAGAAGCCGATCAGGCATTTAATTCATTGATTTTCAACAAGGCTATCGATTCTTATACGGAAGCATTGTCTTACCTGCCAATGGAGAATTATCCTAAAGAAATGATTGGCAAGATCAAGAAGATTATTTCCGAAAATGTCATTGTTGACGTTTTAAAAGATACGAAAACGATTTCCAGCGGGTCGGAAGAAAGATTTTCCTTTACTCCCTCGAATATGGCATCCCGAAAGAACAATTATTTCTATATCAAGATCCGGAATCTGTCGGATAAACCGTTCAATGTTCTGGTCCGTTATGGTAAAGACAAGCAAATCAACGGAGGAGCCATTCTACGTAACCTGGCCGGAGATGGAAAAATATACGACCGGCTGGTCAGTGTAAGAGATCAGGATCCCTGGTATCGTGAGGATAATAACTGGATAAGCCTGATTCCTCAGGGTGGAGATATAGAAGTCTCGTTTATTCAGATTTCACATGTTCAGTAAAAGCAGGAAATTTTTCTGTTCCAGTGTTATTTTACCAGGGTAATAAGGGTTATTTCCGGAAAACTTCCGATTCTTCCGGGATAGGTTACTGTACCTAATCCGATATTCACATACAGATATTGCCGGTGACCGGTCAGATTGTTACTATATATTCCTGCCCATTCCTCTTTTTTTAAAGCTAAGGGGCTCCACCGAATGTGATTGGTAACAATTCCGCATTGAAAGCCATGTGTATGTCCGGAAAAAGTGACATCAATAAAAGGGTGGCTGTGTTTAATAATCTGATTCCAATAAGAGGGGTCATGTGAAAGAAGAAGCTGAACAGGCATTTTCCCGAGGCCTTTGGCAGCGATGTTGACATTTCCAAGGCGCTGAAAGCGTTTTGCCAGGCCCCAGTTGTGAATTCCCAGGACAGCGATGGAATCTTTTCCTCTGTGAATGATGGCGTGTTCATTTAAGAGGAGTCTCCAACCCAGCCGTTTGTAAAACCGGTAGATCTCTTCAAGGTTTTCCTGTTTTGATTTTGAATCCGGCCACCGGGTGTAATCCCCGTAGTCGTGATTGCCAGGAACAGCAAAGATCCCATCTCTGGCATGGATTTTCTTCAGGATGTTTTCAAAACTTCTCCCTTCATAATTGGTAAAATTGAACATGTCGCCGGTCATGAAGACCAGGTCGGGATGAAGCGCATTGATCGAATCCACGGCAACTTCCAGTTTTTCTTTCTGCGTCCAGTTTCCCAGATGAAGATCTGAGATCTGCACAATACGGATTCCGTTGAAGGAGAAGGGTAATTCTGGCAATTCCAGGGTGACCCTGTTTACTCTGAAGTGAAATACCCATACCGACATACCCAAAACAGAGATCAGGAACATAACTCCTGCCAAAATCCAGGAGACATTCATCGCGACGCTGTTCCGGGGAAAATTCTGCCATTTAGCTTCCGGGCGGTGATGAAAAAAGTTTATAGAATAACGGGAAATCCGTATGATATCATTAATCGTCAGGAAAGCGGCTGGGATCGCCATAATAGCAAGGGTGATCACGATGGTCCCGGTGATATAAGCTCTGGCTGGAATATCCCATTGGGTAAATGGATAGAAAAAGCCGGTAATTACCATACCGTAGAATGTGGCTAAGGGAAGCCAGTATAGAGAAGCAGTCAGGAGATACAGGCTTTTCCGGTATCTCCTGATGCAATCATGTACATATGTCCATAAGTAGACATTTGC
>JAUZOW010000087.1 GCA_030706225.1 Bacteroidota bacterium
GCAAAATGCGGAAGTAGCTCATTTGGCAGAGCGAAAGCCTTCCAAGCTTTAGGTAGCGGGTTCGAACCCCGTCTTCCGCTCCAAAAGATTGCCGATGTAGCTCAGTGGTAGAGCACTTCCTTGGTAAGGAAGGGGTCACGAGTTCAAGTCTCGTCATTGGCTCATTGAATTCAGATAATAAAATTATTGTAATTAAACTTGATTTTATATGGCAAAAGAAAAATTCGAACGTTCCAAACCTCATGTTAATGTTGGAACAATTGGTCACATTGACCATGGTAAAACCACGTTGACGGCTGCAATCACGCTGATCCTTCAGGATAAAGGACTGGCTGAATTCAAGTCGTTCGACCAGATTGATAATGCTCCTGAAGAAAAAGCAAGAGGGATCACGATCAATACTGCTCATATTGAATATCAGACAGCAAAAAGACATTATGCTCACGTTGATTGCCCGGGACATGCCGACTATATCAAGAATATGGTTACCGGTGCTGCTCAGATGGATGGCGCTATTCTGGTTGTTGCTGCAACCGATGGTCCGATGCCTCAGACACGTGAACACATTTTGTTAGCCCGTCAGGTAGGTGTTCCTAAGATCGTTGTTTTCATGAACAAATGTGATCTTGTGGATGACCCTGAATTACTTGACTTGGTTGAAATCGAAATCCGTGAACTTCTGACTTTTTACGGCTTTGATGGAGCTAACACTCCGATTATCCGCGGTTCCGCATTAGGTGGTTTGAATAAAGAACCCAAATGGGTGGAAAAAATCATGGAACTTATGGATGCTGTTGATAATTACATTCCTCTTCCTGTCCGTGATATGGATAAACCGTTCCTGATGCCTGTTGAAGATGTATTTTCTATCACTGGCCGTGGTACTGTTGCTACAGGTAGAATTGAAACGGGTGTTATCAATTCAGGCGACCCTGTCGAAATCATCGGTATGGGTGCAGAAAAATTGAAATCAGTTGTTACGGGAGTTGAAATGTTCCGTAAAATTCTGGATCGTGGTGAAGCAGGTGATAACACAGGTCTGTTACTTCGTGGGATTGATAAAGACGAAATCCGCAGAGGTATGGTTGTTGCAAAACCAGGTTCCATCACTCCTCATAAAAATTTCAATGCACAAGTCTATATCCTGAAAACTCAGGAAGGTGGACGTCATACGCCATTCCATAATAAATATCGTCCGCAGTTCTACTTCCGTACAACGGATGTAACGGGAGAAATCCAGCTTCCGGAAGGTATCGAAATGGTTATGCCGGGTGATAACCTTACTATTACCGTTACTTTGATTTCTGAAATCGCTATGAACAAAGGTCTGCGTTTTGCTATCCGTGAAGGTGGCCGTACAGTTGGCGCAGGTCAGGTTACTGAAATCCTGGACTAAATCAGGAATGATACATAAAAGCAAGTTTAATTGCACACGGGTGTAGCTCAACTGGTAGAGTGGCGGTCTCCAAAACCGTAGGCTGTGGGTTCGATTCCTACCACCCGTGCTAAATATCAGATAAATGGCAAAGTCAAAGATCGTAAATTATGTCAGGGAAAGTTATGATGAACTGATGCATAAAGTTTCCTGGCCAACCTGGAATGAATTACAAAGCAGTGCGATCGTCGTTTCCATTGCTTCCCTGATTATCGCCCTTGTGGTGTTTCTGATGGATGAGTCGTTCCGTAATATACTGCTACAGTTTTACAAACTGTTTTAGGAACCAGGTATTTATCTGATAGAATCGGGTTATCTAACTGCATCAATTTCCACAACATGAGTGAATTGGTAAAAAAATGGTATGTTCTCCGGGCGATCAGCGGGAATGAAAAGAAGGTGAAGCAATATCTGGAGAGTGAAATCATTAATCATAATCTACAGGATTACATTTCACAAGTGTTGATTCCTACGGAAAAGATCTATTTAATCCGTAACGGGAAAAAAGTAAGTAAAGAGCGTAACTATTTTCCCGGGTACGTATTGATAGAAGCTTCTCTTACAGGTGAAGTACCCATAATTATTAAAAATGTTCCAGGGGTACTTGGTTTTTTAGGTTCAAAAGGTGAACCGAATCCCTTACGCCCTGCTGAGGTAAAACGCATTCTCGGCAAATTCGATGAGCTGTCTGAACAGGGAGAAGAGATGAATATTCCCTTTATTGTCGGGGAAACGGTTACCGTTATTGATGGGCCTTTTAACAGTTTTAGCGGAGTAATTGAAGAGATCAATGAAGAAAAGAAAAAGCTAAAGGTCATGGTTAAGATTTTTGGCAGGAAAACACCGCTGGAATTGAGTTTTATGCAGGTCCAGAAAGAGTAGTGACCCGGTAAATTAATCATAGTTAGTATATTTTAATAACGCAAACAATGGCAAAAGAAGTTAGCGGAATCATTAAATTACAGATCAAAGGAGGAGGCGCCAACGCTTCACCCCCCATTGGACCTGCATTAGGTGCCAAAGGGGTGAATATCATGGAATTCTGCAAACAATTCAATGCAAGAACTCAGGATAAAGCGGGAAAACTTATCCCGGTAATTATTACCGTTTATAAGGATAAGTCATTTGATTTTATCGTCAAAACCCCCCCAGTGGCTGTTCAGCTTCTCGAAGCTGTAAAGCAGCAGAAAGGTTCTGCTGAACCAAACCGGACCAAAATCGCTTCTGTTACCTGGGATCAGGTAAAGAAGATTGCTGAAGATAAAATGGTTGACCTCAATGCGTTTACCGTTGAATCAGCAATGAAAATGGTAGCAGGTACTGCACGCAGTATGGGAATTAGCCTTTCAGGTGAACCTCCCTTTGCCCTTTGATTTTATTCCGGGATTCTAATGCTGATCAAAAAATTCTAACAAAAAGAGTGAAATGGCTAAGTTGACAAAAAAACAGAAAGAAGCTTACGCAAAGTATGATAAGAACGCTGTTTATTCTTTGCCAGATGCTGTTGGTATTTTGAAAGAGATTACTTCTTCAAAGTTTGATTCATCCATTGATATCGATATCAGACTGGGAGTTGATCCCAGAAAAGCCAACCAGATGGTCAGGGGAATTGTTACCCTGCCTCATGGTACTGGTAAAACCGTCCGCGTTTTGGTACTCTGTAGTCCTGATAAGGAAGAAGAAGCCAAACAGGCCGGAGCCGATTATTGCGGGCTTGAAGAATATATCGATAAAATTAAAGGTGGCTGGACGGATGTAGATGTAATTATCACTATGCCCAGTGTAATGGCAAAAGTGGGTTCGTTAGGCAAAATCCTTGGCCCGCGTGGCCTTATGCCAAACCCCAAAACAGGGACGGTAACCATGGATATTGCTAAAGCTGTAAAGGATGTAAAAGCCGGAAAAATCGATTTTAAAGTCGATAAATTCGGAATCATCCATTCATCTATTGCGAAAGCATCTTTTGATAAAGAAAAGATCGTCGATAATGCAAAGGAACTTTTGCAGACGGTGATCAAGCTTAAGCCTGCTTCAGCAAAAGGTACCTATATCAAAAGTATTTTCCTTTCAAGTACCATGAGCCCCGGTGTTCAGGTTGAATCCAAATCGATATCTGCCTGATCATTCCTATCAATAATTGAGAGAATACAATTATGAAAAAAGAAGAAAAGACACAGTTTATTGATGATCTGGCGGAAAAGCTGAATAATACGCAGCACTTCTACCTTGCTGATATTTCCAATTTGACTGTGGAAACATCCAGCAAGCTGAGAAGACAATGCTTCAAAAAAAATATTCAGCTTAAAATGGTAAAAAATACCCTGCTGAAAAAAGCCATGGAAAAAACCGGAAAAGATTTCGGTGAATTCTATGACATTTTAAAGGGTTCCACTTCGATCATGTTTTGCGAGGTCCCTAATGATCCAGCTAAACTGATCAAAGAATTCCGCCGTTCATTCCCTAAGCCTATCTTAAAAGGGGCCTATGTGGAAGAAATGATCTATTTAGGCGATGACCAGCTGGAAGCATTAGTGAACATCAAATCGAAGAATGAGCTTATCGGCGATATCATTAGCCTGCTGCAATCCCCCGCGCGGAATGTTATTTCGGCATTACAGTCGGGTGGACATACAATTTCGGGTCTTGTTAAAACATTATCGGAACGCCCGGAATAAGGCGTATCCTTTGTATTTAACAGATAACCAATATTTTATGATAGAGAAGTTTAGTTAATCAAATTAAAAACAGAAGTAAAAATGGCAGATTTAAAAGCTTTTGCAGAACAATTAGTCGGTTTAACAGTAAAAGAAGTAAATGAGTTGGCAAAAATCCTGAAAGAGGATTATGGTATTGAACCCGCTGCAGCAGCTGTCGCTGTTGCTGGTCCTGCAGCCGCAGGAGCTGGAGAAGCAGCTAAAGAAGAAAAAACATCTTTTGATGTAATTCTTAAAGCTCCCGGTCAGGCCAAATTAGCAGTTGTTAAACTGGTCAAGGAACTTACCAGCCTTGGGCTGAAAGAAGCAAAAGAACTGGTAGACGCTGCTCCCAAACCAATTAAAGAAGGTGTTACCAAAGATGAAGCTCAGGCTTTATTCAAACAACTTCAGGACGCTGGCGCAGAGGTTGAAATTAAATAAGGAAATATCTATCCTTATCAGAAATACAGAGCAATAGATCTCTTTCCCCTCTTGAGGGAAGGAGATCTATAGCTCATTTTATATATATGGTTATTGATTAGGAGTAAAGGTACATTTGTAAACCTTTCCAGTTGAGTTGCTAACCTGTTTACCATTGTTATTTTGGTGAACATAAAATTTTCAGACCTTGGCTTCAAAAAAAATCGAAAAGATCAGTTTTGCATCCACAAAGATCAAGTATGAATATCCAGACTTTCTGGATATTCAATTACAATCATTCAAGGATTTTTTCCAGCTTGAAACCAACCCCGAGAACCGGATCAATGAAGGTCTTTATAAAGTATTTGCGGAAAATTTTCCTATCTCGGATGCTCGCAATAATTTCGTTCTGGAGTTTTTGGATTATTTTATTGACCCACCCAGGTATACTATTGAAGAATGTATCGAACGTGGATTGACTTATAGTATTCCTCTTAAAGCGAAGCTGAAATTATATTGTACCGATCCGGAACATGAAGATTTTGAGACTATTATACAGGATGTTTATCTGGGTATGATCCCTTATATGACCCCACGCGGAACCTTTTGTATCAATGGAGCCGAAAGGGTGGTCGTTTCACAGCTTCACCGTTCACCGGGAGTTTTCTTTAGTACCAGCTTTCATGCCAATGGAGTTCAGCTTTATTCTGCAAGAATAATCCCTTTCAAAGGTTCATGGATCGAATTCACCACGGACATCAATAATGTAATGTACGCATATATCGACCGGAAGAAAAAATTACCGGTAACGACTCTTTTGCGTGCTATCGGCTATGAAACCGATAAAGATATTCTGGAAATCTTTGGATTAGCTCAGGAAGTAAAAGTCAGTAAAGCAGCCCTCAAACGGTTACTTGGTTCACGGCTTGCTGCACGTGTTGTTCGTTCCTGGGTTGAAGATTTCGTTGATGAAGATACAGGTGAAGTGGTTTCCATCGAACGTACCGAAGTTCTGATCGAACGGGAAACTGTCCTGGAAGAAAGTCATATCGATCTGATCATGGATGCAGGAATCAAAACCATCCTGATTCACCGGGAAGAAACCATGTCGACCGATTATTCGATCATCTTCAATACTTTACAAAAAGATACAGCAAATTCGGAAAAAGAAGCTGTCGAATATATTTACCGCCAGTTAAGAAATGCAGAACCTCCTGATGAAGAAACTGCCCGCGGAATTATCGACAAACTCTTCTTCTCCGATAAACGTTACGACCTTGGGGATGTGGGCAGATACCGTATCAACCGGAAACTGAATCTTAATATTCCGATTGAAACCCGGGTTCTTACCAAAGAAGATATCATTTCTATTATCAAATATCTTATCGAGCTTGTCAACTCCAAAGCCGAAGTGGATGATATCGACCACCTGAGTAATCGTCGTGTTCGTACTGTTGGTGAACAATTATATAACCAGTTTGGTGTCGGACTTTCCCGTATGGCTCGTACCATTCGTGAAAGAATGAATGTCCGCGACAATGAAGTCTTTACACCAATGGATCTGATCAACGCGAAGACACTTTCTTCCGTGATCAATACATTCTTCGGGACAAACCAGCTATCCCAGTTCATGGACCAGACCAATCCTCTGGCAGAACTTACTCATAAGAGAAGAATCTCAGCTTTGGGACCCGGTGGTCTTTCCCGCGAACGTGCAGGATTTGAAGTCCGTGACGTACACTATACCCACTATGGACGTCTTTGCACCATTGAAACTCCTGAAGGACCAAATATCGGTCTGATCTCTTCTCTTTGTGTTTATGCAAAAATCGACCGGCTGGGATTTATTGAAACTCCATACCACCATGTCATTAACGGACAGGTACAGTTACAGGAAGAACCGGTTTACCTGACTGCTGAAGAAGAAGAAAGAAAGATCATTGCTCAGGCCAATACACCCATGGAGGATGACGGGAATTTCAAGGATGATAAAGTGAAAGTCCGTTATCTGGCTGATTATCCTATTATTGAAAAGGAAAAGGTTGACCTGATCGATATCGCTCCTAACCAGATCTCATCTATTGCTGCATCATTGATTCCATTCCTGGAACATGACGATGCAAACCGTGCTTTAATGGGATCCAATATGATGCGGCAGGCTGTTCCTCTTTTAAATCCTGAAATTGCTATTGTCGGTACCGGGATCGAAAATGTAGTTGCCCGGGATTCACGGGTCCTTATTAATGCAGAAGGCGATGGTGTTGTCGAATATGTGGATGCTAACGAAATAAAAATCCGCTATAACCGAACTGATGAAGAACGTCTGGTAAGCTTTGATGATGATACCAAGTCATATATTCTGACGAAATTCCAGCGTACCAATCAGAATACCTGTATCAATCTGGTGCCTATTGTCCGGAAAGGGGATAAGGTAGTGAAAGGCCAGGTACTTTGTGAAGGATATGCCACAAAAGACGGAGAACTTGCTCTTGGAAGAAACCTGATGGTTGCCTTCATGCCCTGGAAAGGATACAATTTTGAAGATGCAATTGTAATTTCTGAAAAAGTTGTTAAAGAAGATATTTTCACATCGATCCATATTGAAGAATTCACTCTTGAAGTCAGAGATACCAAACGGGGTGTGGAAGAACTTACAAATGATATTCCAAATGTAAGTTCGGAAGCGACCAAAGAGCTGGATGAAAACGGTTTGATTCGTGTCGGTGCGGAAGTCAATGAAGGTGATATCCTGATCGGAAAAATTACTCCGAAAGGTGAAAGCGATCCGACTCCGGAAGAAAAGCTTTTAAGAGCTATCTTCGGGGATAAGGCAGGTGATGTCAAGGATGCTTCCCTTAAAGCGCCTCCTTCAATGAAGGGCGTTGTAATTAACAAAAAACTCTTTTCACGTGTCATCAAGGATCGTAAGGCAAAAGCTAAAGAAAAAGATGACCTGAAAAAACTGGACGATGAACATCAGAAAGAGATTGATAAGCTGAAAGATCGTCTGGTAGACAAACTTAATGTTCTTGTGGGTGGTAAAGTCTCTCAGGGAGTTTACAACAATTTCAAGGAAGAAGTCATTTCCAAAGGGACAAAGTTCAATACGAAAGTATTGCTGGATGTTGATTATTCCGTGGTAAACCCGAACAAATGGACTACCGATAAGGATAAGAACGAATTGGTTAAGGTTCTGATCAATAACTATATTATCAAATTTAAAGAACTCCTGGGTGTATATAACCGCAAGAAATTTGTGGCTGTTGTTGGAGATGATCTTCCTGCCGGAATTGTTCAGATGGCAAAAGTCTATATTGCCAAGAAGCGTAAGCTGAGAGTGGGTGATAAGATGGCCGGCCGTCACGGGAATAAAGGTATTGTTGCCAAGATCGTCAGGGAAGAAGATATGCCTTTCATGGAAGACGGAACGCCAATGGACATCGTTTTGAATCCTATGGGGGTTCCTTCCCGAATGAACCTTGGACAGATTTATGAGACCATTCTTGGGTGGGCAGGTAAGAAATTGGATTTACGTTTTGCAACGCCAATTTTTGACGGTGCTTCTGCAGAAACAATCAACGATTATCTGGCAAAAGCCGATCTGCCTCACAATGGCAAAGTTTATCTGTGTGATGGCCTGAGCGGTGAAAGATTTGACCAACCCTCTACTGTCGGATACATCTACATGATGAAATTGCATCATATGGTTGATGATAAGATGCATGCCCGTTCTATCGGTCCGTATTCACTTATTACTCAGCAGCCGTTAGGCGGTAAAGCCCAATTCGGTGGACAGCGTTTTGGAGAAATGGAAGTCTGGGCTCTGGAAGCTTTCGGAGCAGCAAACGTTCTTCTGGAAATCCAAACCGTTAAATCGGATGATGTTACAGGTAGGGCTAAAGCTTATGAAGCTATCGTAAAGGGAGAAAATATGGTTGTCCCAAATATTCCGGAATCGTTCAATGTTCTTGTACATGAACTTCGCGGCTTGGGACTTAACCTGAGCTTTGATGCATAAACCAGTTAAATTTTAACGACAATAATCATCTTATGGCATACAGAAAAGAACCTGTAATAAACAGCAGCTTTTCAAAAATAACCATCAGTCTTGCTTCTCCGGAAAAAATTCTGGAGATGTCAAGCGGAGAGGTTTTAAAGCCGGAAACCATTAATTACCGTACATATAAACCGGAAAGGGACGGATTGTTCTGTGAAAGGATTTTTGGTCCGGTAAAAGACTGGGAATGTCATTGCGGTAAATATAAAAGGATCCGGTATAAAGGGATAGTCTGCGATCGTTGCGGTGTTGAAGTTACAGAAAAGAAGGTAAGAAGGGAACGTACAGGACACATTCAGCTTGTTGTACCTGTTGCACATATCTGGTTCTTCCGCTCGCTTCCGAATAAAATCGGTTCCCTGTTGGGATTACCGACGAAGAAGCTGGATTCGATTATTTATTATGAAAAATATGTGGTTATCAATCCGGGCATCAAGAAAGCTGACGGTGTAAACTACCTGGATTTCCTTTCGGAAGAAGAATACTTCGAAATTGTAGAAAAACTTCCTCCCGATAATCAATACCTGGATGATTCCGATCCTAATAAATTCATTGCCAAGATGGGTGCGGAAGCTTTGTATGATCTGCTTTCACGAATCGATCTTGACAAGGAATCATATGAATTAAGACATAAAGCAAATACGGAAACTTCTCAGCAGAGAAAGAGTGAAGCATTGAAACGTCTGCAGGTTTTTGAAGCCTTCCGTGATGCTCAGAAAAGAACGGAAAACCGGCCGGAATGGATGATCGTTAAGGTTGTGCCGGTAATCCCGCCTGAACTTCGTCCTCTGGTTCCTCTGGATGGCGGACGTTTTGCAACTTCCGACCTGAATGACCTCTACCGTAGAGTGATCATCCGGAATAACCGGTTGAAAAGACTTATTGAAATCAAAGCTCCTGATGTGATCATGCGTAATGAAAAACGTATGCTCCAGGAAGCCGTAGATTCATTGTTCGATAATTCAAGAAAAGCCAGCGCAGTTAAGACAGAATCCAACCGTGCACTGAAATCCTTAAGCGATAGTCTGAAAGGGAAACAGGGACGGTTCCGTCAGAACCTGCTTGGTAAACGTGTCGATTATTCTGGCCGTTCAGTAATCGTGGTAGGCCCTGAATTGAAAATGAACGAATGCGGCCTTCCGAAAGAAATGGCTTCGGAACTTTTCAAACCGTTTATTATCAGAAAGATGCTTGAAAGAGGCATCGTTAAAACCGTCAAATCAGCTAAAAAGATTGTTGACAGGAAAGATCCGGTCGTATGGGATATCCTCGAAAACATTCTGAAAGGGCATCCTGTAATGTTAAACCGTGCTCCAACATTGCACCGTTTAGGGATTCAGGCATTTCAACCCAAATTAATTGAAGGGAAAGCTATTCAATTGCATCCACTGGTTTGTACGGCATTCAACGCTGACTTCGACGGTGACCAGATGGCTGTCCACGTACCTCTGGGCAATGCAGCCATTCTGGAAGCTCAATTGCTAATGCTCGCTTCCCATAATATTCTGAACCCAGCCAATGGCGCTCCTATCACTGTCCCTTCACAGGATATGGTTTTGGGACTGTATTATATTACCAAGCCCAAGAAAAGCTCCAAAGAACAGAAAGTTCCGGGAGAAGGAATGATTTTCTATTCCCCGGAAGAAGTGATCATTGCATACAACGAACATATTGCTGACCTTCATGCAATCATAAAGTGCCGTCTGACCTTTATGGAAGATGACAAGAAGGTTACAAAGATTCTGGAAACGACAGTTGGAAGAGTAATATTCAATCAGGTTGTTCCGGAAGAATATGGATATATTAACCAGGTATTGACCAAAAAGTCACTGAGAGATATCATCGGTGGGATTCTGAAGAAAACGGGAACAGCAAAGACTGCAAAATTTCTCGATGACATCAAGGACCTGGGATTTACCATGGCATTCAAGGGTGGCCTTTCCTTTAACCTGGATGATGTTATCATTCCTGAAGCAAAGGAAGAACTGATCTCTGCAGCTGCTGCTGAAGTGGAAGAAGTGGTAAGCAATTACAACATGGGGTTCATTACCAACAATGAAAGATATAATCAGATCATTGATATCTGGACTCATGCCAATTCACAACTGACTCAGAGGCTGATGACTCAGCTTGCCAAGGATAAGCAAGGATTCAATGCTGTTTACATGATGCTGGATTCCGGAGCCCGTGGTTCCAAGGAACAGATTCGTCAGCTTTGCGGTATGCGTGGTTTGATGGCAAAGCCTCAGAAATCAGGCGCTTCCGGAGGTGAAATCATTGAAAATCCTATTTTATCAAATTTCCGCGAAGGTCTTTCTGTTCTGGAATACTTTATTTCCACTCACGGTGCTCGTAAAGGTCTTGCCGATACTGCTCTTAAGACTGCAGATGCTGGTTATCTGACTCGTCGTTTGGTTGATGTTGCACAGGATGTCATTATTTCAGAGGAAGATTGCGGAACATTACGTGGTTTGACCATTTCCGCCTTAAGAAAACAGGATGAAGTTGTGGAATCACTGTTTGACCGTATTCTGGGCCGTGTTGCATTGCACGATATTTATCATCCTCAATCTGGTGAACTCATTATTGCAGCGGGAAATGAAATTACTGAAGAA
>JAUZOW010000088.1 GCA_030706225.1 Bacteroidota bacterium
GAAATTCTCCTTGTCAAGGTCTTTCCTGATTCTTCGTTCACAAGTTATTTAAATAACCTGACTGATAAGCGATTAAAGAACCAGTACATCGATCATATCGTCGCGGGTTTGAAATACACAATCTCTATTACCAACCAGGAAGTGGACAAGGTAAAAAACTTCTTCTTCCTGAAATCAAATTTCGAAACAGGTGGAAATCTCCTTTACTGCCTTGCAGAAATTATGCAGGTGAAAAAAACCTCCAGCGGATATTATAACTTCTTTGAAATTCCGTTCGCTCAGTATATTAAGCCTGATATCGATTTCAGGTACTACCAGATGAAAAGTAAGAACGTCAATTTTGTTTACCGGTTTTACGGTGGTATCGGAATCCCTTACGGAAATTCAAACGCATTGCCTTTTGAAAAAGCATTCTTCGGTGGAGGTGCTAATGACCTGAGAGGATGGAAAATGGGAACGCTGGGACCCGGTAGCTACCATAATGATACCCTAACAAACTCTTTTGACCAAACCGGTGATCTTCAGCTTCAGGCCAATTTTGAATTCAGGTTCCCGATCTATAAATATTTCAAATCTGCTTTATTCGTGGATGCAGGAAATGTCTGGCTTCTTCATAATCTGAAAGATCTTCCGGGTGGAAAATTTGAACTCAACCGGTTTCTTTCCCAGATCGCCATTGATGCCGGAATCGGTATCCGGGCTGATTTTGATTACTGTATTCTCCGTTTCGATCCGGCATTTCCTGTAAGAGTGCCTTATTACTCCAATAATATGCACTGGTACATTAATAAGATTCAACTGAAGGATATTATCTGGAATTTCGGGATCGGTTATCCCTTCTGATGATCATTTCTTAAAGGAAAAATTCTGGACGGCAATCAGCCGGTCGGTCAGCCCTGTAATTTCCCTGTAATAGATCCATACCGTGTATTCATTCTCCGTTTCCCAATGATTGCCCTCGATGAGAGTTTCATCCAACGTGCCACTCTTTTTATTCTTGACAACATACATATAGTTGTAGTACCCCTGTTTTAAAAATAATTCTTTAATATATGTTCTTGTCTGCGAATCATAATCCATCTTGCTGTCATCATTTGCCTGCCAGGCAGTCAGAGCGCCTAAAATAAACACATCTCCCTGAAACGGAGTCGCAACTGCAGGAAGGCAGAAATGAACCCATGCATAATCCGCTTCTATATCACTGTTTTTGGCCTGCTCTTCATTCTTGATCAGCCTTCTTCCGTTGATATCCGCATCTTTAACATAATTTTTCATTGCCCTGGATTCATCATTCAGCAACCACACTTCGTATCCATACTTGTCATAGTCAATCTTGCGGATCCGTTCCGTTTGAGTGATAAGGCTTTTGGTGTCAAAAGCTCTGAATTCGTTTCCCCCGTTGAATACATTTCCCTGGTCCCAGTAATAATCAAGGGCATCCGATTTTGTAAACCGGGGCTTTAACCCTGTGATGGCATTATCCCAACGGTCATTTTGCGTGATCACGGTTTTGATCTCCTGAAATGGAGATGCGATCTGCATTCCATTTAGCTTGACATTAAAACACACCTGCTGCCGGGAATAACGGTCTGCCACCTCGATCGCCTGCTTTAATTCGCCTTCTATCGTTACAGAAGTGGATTCATAAACCATAAATCTCCAGATGAGAACAGGATCCGACGGGTCATCCGTAAAAACCCGGATCAGGTAATTGCCGGATATTTTAGGACGCATCGACGATGTCGGAAAGAGTGCTGAATAATGTGTATACCGGGTTGTTGTATTATAGGAATAAGAGAAATCGTTGATATTATCTTCTCTCAGCCCATCAATATAGTCACCCGGAGTTATATCTTCCGAAAGAGTCCAGTCGGATTCGCAATGCTGAATAGTGAACCGGTAACTTTTCAGGTCACCGTCAAGATCATCAAATGAAAGTTTGATCTTTTCACCGGAGGTAAGCCCAATGACCGGTGCCGACATCTCAAATCCGTTTTTAAACAGAAGAACGGTTGCAATATTCTTTTTGAAGATGGTGTTTTCCATTTTTCCGCTGTTTTCCGGTTGACAGAAAGCAATCAGGGGAAAAAACAAAAGAAAGGCAGTAAACGCCCGGAAACCATTCAGCAGATTTTTCATAATCAGATTTTTTTTCTTCTCCGGAATTCAGAACAGACTATAGCTGTTGCTATGGAAGCATTGAGTGACTCCGCATGATTTCCAGTGGAAAAGGAAGGAATAAAAATCCGGTGATTGACAAGGGAATCCATTTCGGGTGAAATTCCCCGCGATTCGTTCCCCATAATGATCACGCCGGAAGAAGCAAGTTCTTCCTGATAAATATCGTTTCCTTCCAGGAAAGTTCCATACACAGGAATTCCGGGAGTAAGAGCCGACAGCCAGCCGAAAAGAGAGGTATAAGCTACATTCACTCTGGCGATGGAGCCCATGGTAGCCTGAACTACTTTGGGATTAAAGAGTTCAACAGTATCTTCCGAGCAGATTACCTGACGGATACCGAACCAGTCGGCAATACGAATAATGGTTCCCATGTTTCCCGGATCCCGTATACCATCGAGGGCAAGAACAATGTCGTTTATCGGGAAAGATGGAACCTTCCCGGAAGAAGTCAGATCAAAAACAGCAAGTACAGGAGAAGGCGAGGAAAGTGCCGTAATCTTTCCCATTTCGTTTTCATTGACTTCCGCAATCAGAGCCTGCCTGTTTTGCAACAGATTGCCGTGAGAATTCAGCCATTCCGGTAAAGCATAAATTTCCCTGAGAGGGAAACGGCTATCCATCAGATCCATAACAATTTTAGAACCTTCGGCTAAAAACTGTCCGTTCTCCTCCCTTCCCTTTTTCTGATGCAGGGAGCGGATAAAGTGTATCTTGATTTTTGAGATCATAAAAAAACCCGGGATCAAACTGATTCCGGGTTAAAGGTAATAAAAATCCGTAGGCTGTTATTCAGAGAAGACCTCAAAACTGATCTCCACATGAACCTCTTTATGAAGGCTGATTTTTGCTTTATAGGTACCCAGTTCTTTAATATGTTCCTGATCGACGCGAATCCTCTTACGGTCAACGTCAAAGTTGAACTGATCTTTAAGAGCCTGGGAGATCTGAAGCGGCGTGACAGAGCCAAAGATATGACCTGATTCTGCAGCTTTTGCACCAATCTTCACAGTAATATTTTTCAGAGCCTTTGCAAGTTCTTCCGCTTCTTTGCGGATTTTTTCTTCCTTAAAGGCTTTTTGTTTCAGGTTTTCAGCCAGAATCTTACAGTTGGTTTCCGTGGCGTTAAGGGCTAATCCCTGAGGAATAAGATAATTCCGGGCATATCCGGGTTTTACCTTTACTTTTTCATTTGCGTATCCCAGGTTGGGAACATCTTGTTTTAAAATCACTTCCATAATGTTTCCCTCCTATTTTAAAAGATCTGCTACATAAGGCATTAAAGCAAGGTGCCTTGCTCTTTTAATTGCCTGGGCTACTTTGCGTTGATATTTGGTCGATGTACCGGTAATCCTGCGGGGAAGTATTTTCCCTTGTTCGTTAACGAACTTCAGCAGAAAATCGGCATCCTTGTAATCGATGTACTTGATTCCGCTTTTTTTGAAGCGGCAATATTTCTTCTTTTTTGTATCGACTGCTATGGGGGTCAGGTATTTTATTTCACCTGATTGTTGAGTTGCCATGTCTTGTCCTTTTTTTAATTAAACGATCGGTTATTCTTCCTTTTGCTTTTCAGCTTTAGCTTTGTTCCTTTTTTTCTCGTTGTATGCGATGGCATGTTTGTCAAGCGCAACGGTAAGGAATCTAAGGATACGTTCATCCCGTTTGAAGGTCACTTCCCATTCCCGGATAGCTTCGGGTTCGGCTTTGAATTCGATGAGATGATAGAAGCCGGTCGATTTTTTCTGGATAGGATAGGCAAGCTTACGCAGGCCCCAGTTATCCTCATAAACGATCTCAGCACTCTTGTTGACCAGAAATTTCTGATACTTTTCGACCGTTTCCTTCATCTGTTCTTCAGATAAAACGGGAGTCATAATGAAAACGGTTTCGTACTGTTTTAACATTTGTCTGATTTTTTTAAATGAAAACTGCTTTTAAAATGGAGTGCAAAATTAGAAAAAAAAATTCAAATCTCCAAAGTCATTCCAATTTTGATCCTAAAGACATACCCGATTTGATCAAAAAAATAAAAAAGATCGTTCCATTATTTCGCAGGTTAGAATACCTTTGCACCTCGAATTCTGCAAAAAGTCTGATCATCATGTAGTATTTCACTATGACCACGCAAACAACATTTTACCTGAGTCAGATCTTGGGAAAAAAAATTTTCAGCCCGGACCATGAATTGGTAGGAAAAATACAAGACTTGCTGATTGACCCGGAAACTGCCCGCCCTCAGGTATCGTTGGCTAGTGTTATCGTGAATGGCCATAAAACATGGTTGGATTTCAGTTCTTTTGAGATCCGGAAAGAAAACCGAAAGCTCATCATTACAGCATATGACGTTTCTCGAATAAAACCTCCCGAAAATTATATTTACCTTGGAAAAAACATTCTTGATAAGCAGATCGTCGACCTGAACGGAAGAAAAATAGTCCGTGTCAACGATATCCGTATTGTGTATCTTTCTTCCGGGTGTTTTGTCATAGCTGCCGATATCGGTATAGAAGGACTTTTACGCAGGCTGGGCGTGGATTACCCTATTAATCTGCTCCTTATGACATTCAGGCGACATCTCTCCACAAAATTCATCAAATGGGATGATGTAGGAACGATTAACCCTGGCCATGCCAGTATTCAGCTTTCAAGGACTTATTCCAAGCTGAAGACTTTCCATCCTTCCGATCTTGCCGATATTATTGAAGACCTTAACAAAGAATCCCGGCAAGCCCTGTTTTCCCTGTTGGAAGAAGATAGAGCTGCCGATGTCCTCGAAGAAATGGAAGAACATACCCAGGTGGAAATGATCGAAAGCCTTTCTACGGAAAAAGCAGCCGATGTTCTGGAAAAAATGCCTGCCGATGAAGCCGCCGACATTCTGGATGTACTGGAAGAAGACAAGAGTGAAGAGCTTTTAAAAGAGATGGAACATAATAATTCGGAAGAAATCCGTGAGTTGCTTCGCTATCATGAAAAAAGTATCGGAAGCATCATGTCGACCGATTATCTCACTTTCAATCAAAAGCATACTGTAGCCGAAGTCTTTAATGAACTTCGCTGGTCAAAACCCTCACCCGATTCAATCTATACGCTGCTGATCACTGATAATACAGGTAGACTGAAAGGTACCATTACTTTGATGGAAATTGTTGTGGCAGATCCCGGGAAAAAACTTTCTGAGATCATGAACCGTAACCTTATTCAGGTTTATGATGATGATAAGATTGACATACTTTCGGAAACTATATCAAAATACAATCTTTTAGCCGTTCCTGTAGTTGATCACGAGGATAATATCCGTGGAATCGTTGTCATTGATGATATTATTGAAGACCTTCTGAAAGAAAGAAAAACTGCTTAAACCGGACCTGTCATGCTCTATCGTTTATCCCGCCGGTCATTTTGGAAAAAATTCGTTCTATGGCTCGCCATTCTTGGACCTGGTATAATTACCGGTAGTGTAGACAACGATGCCGGAGGTATTACCACGTATTCGGTAGCAGGTGCTATTTATGGCTATAACCTGATCTGGACACTGATCCCCTCTTTTATTGTTCTGTTTATTATCCAGGAAATGAACGCCCGAATGGGAATCGTCACCGGAAAAGGACTGGCCGATCTGATCCGTGAAAACACCGGGGTTAAGCTTACCTTTCTGATCTTTTTGGGATTGTTTGCTGCCGATATCGGCAATACAACCACCGAATTTGCCGGAATCGCAGGAAGTACACAGGTAATAGGAATAACCAAGTATATTTCCGTTCCGATTGTCGGAATCCTGATATGGTTTCTTGTTGTAAAAGGCACTTATAAAATTGCCGAAAGAATATTCCTTGTATTCAGTGCAGCGCTTCTGACGTACATAATATCGGCCGTAATGGGCAATCCTGACTGGCATGAGATCGGAAGATCCATTGCACACCCCGAAGTACATATGGATGAAACTTACATTGCAATGGTTCTCGGGATTATCGGGACTACCATCGCTCCCTGGATGCAGTTTTACATGCAATCATCTGTCATTGAAAAAGGGTTGAAGATAAAGCATTACAAGTATACCCTGATTGATGTTCTTGTAGGTTGTATTGCAACGGTCGCGGTAGCCTTTTTTATCATTGTCGCCTGCGCCTCCACCTTGCATCCAAGAGGTGTCCAGATCAATGAAGCAAAAGATGCCGCCATGGCGCTGGAACCTCTGTCAGGCCATTTTGCTTCCTTTATCTTTGCATTCGGATTGTTTATCGCTTCAATTTTCTCTGCCACCATATTACCTCTGGCAACTGCTTTTTATATCTGTGAAGCTTTTGGTTTTGAAGCAGGTATTGACAGGAAATGGAAAGAAGCTCCTGAATTCTTCAGCCTTTACACAGCCATTCTTATTATTTCTGCAGGAATTGTCATGATCCCGAAAGCGCCTCTCATCCGGATCACTATCTGGACTCAGATCATTAACGGGATATTATTGCCTGTAGTCCTTATTTGCATGATGTTGCTGGTAAACAAGAAAGATATCATGGGGA
The DNA here is from genome assembly GCA_030706225.1 of Bacteroidota bacterium. Lineage (GTDB taxonomy): Bacteria > Bacteroidota > Bacteroidia > Bacteroidales > FEN-979 > JAUZOW01. Next base: position 6,702 of record JAUZOW010000088.1, read on the forward strand.
AGCATGTCAACCGCCCACTGAATAATATCATCGGATGGACAGCCGTAGTAATCCTGGTAATGCTTTCACTGATTCTCTTTATGCAACCTATCATTAATCTTTTCCGGTAACCGGATACTGCATTAGTATCCCTGGAAGAGAATTTTTAAAATGTTCAGGAAGAATTTCAGGCCGGGTAAATAAGAGAAACGGCATAAGCGGAGACACCTTCTCCTCTTCCGATAAAGCCAAGTTTCTCGCTGGTTTTTGCCTTGATGGAAATCTGATCTTCCCCGATTTCCAGGATCTCCGCCATTTTCTTTATCATCTGAGGAATAAAAGGATTAATATGCGGTTTTTCAAGAACCAGGGTAGTATCAATATTGGAAATCAGGAATCCACTTTCAGTAAGCAATTGAAAGGTTTTCTTCAAAAGAATGGAACTGTCGATTCCTTTATATTCAGGTGAAGTATCCGGAAAATGGTAACCGATATCCCGCAATGCAGCAGCTCCGAGTAATGAATCGCAGATGGCATGTATAAGGACATCCCCATCGGAATGAGCTACCGGTCCATGAGTATATGGGATTAGAATTCCGCCCAGATGGAAAGGAAGACCTTCCCCGAGAGCGTGGGTATCAAAGCCAAAGCCTATGCGAAACATATTTCCCGGGATGGACTGCTATCAATCGTTTCCTGAATTCTGTTTATCCTTTTTCCCTGCCTGGTCGAAATTGAACAGAAGAGTGAATTGCATGGTGTTCTGTAAGGGGTTATTCCTTTTGACAGGAACCAGATATGAGAAATCCAGTCCGAAAACATTATACCTGATTCCGGCGCCCATAGTAAAATACTGGCGGTCGCCTTTGTATTTGGATTCATAGAAATAACCTCCACGGATCGCGAATAATTTATTATACCAGTATTCTACGGCTCCGGCTATGCTGACTTCCTGGAGTTCTTCTTTAAAGCCATAAGGTGCATCATAAAAGGATTGAAGCATCCCGGTAATAGGCGAAACATCCGGATTCATACCTTTTGAAATAATCGTTTTATCCGTATTACCCAGTGAATCGGTACCATATACCGGAGGAGTGGGAACAAGAAGCTTGTTGAAATCCACTTCAAACATGAGGCGATTATATTCATCAATATCCATCGTGAAGGAAGGGCCAAGTCTAAGATTGGTCGGGATAAAATCACGCTGAATGGAATTGCTGTTGTACGACATTTTAGCTCCGATATTGGAGATATTCAACCCAAAACTGAACCACGATCCAACAAGCCCTTCGATATTCAATTCTTTGTTATAATAAAGAGCAACATCAGCGGCAACAGAAGTACCCGGTCTGACATCATAATCTGTATAATTGATTGGGATCAGGTTGGAGTATATGAAACGACCTGAAACAGCTCCGGATAAGGTATTCGTGAATTTACGAGAGTAGGTGGCATCAATGGTCCATTCTGTCGGCTTTACCTCCGCAAGTTCAACTCCATTAATGTCAGTAAAAGTTACCTGCCCCATCGAAAAGAAACGAAGAGATGCACCAATAGCCTGTCTGTCCCCGAATTTTTTATATCCGGAAACGGATGCTAAACCGATATCATTGACAAGCCCGCGTAACCAGGGCATATATCCAATACCTACACCAAAATCTTTTTCACAGAAAGCATATTTTGCCGGATTCCAGTAAAGTGAAAAATCATCCGGTGAGGAAGCTACACCTACATCACCCATTGCCCCGGCCCTTGCATCGGGAGCAATTAATAAAAATGGAACTGCTGTCGTGATCGGATTTGCTACCTCCTGTGCATAAATACCGGACGATAAAAGTACAAGTGCTGATAATACTACAATGAATCTTATTTTCATCTGTTGAATTCAGTATTAATTATTTAAAAAAAGACTGCAAAAATAACGAATATTCTTTTCATTTATTGCTTCAAGCTGATAAAACCAGGCAATCATCTCATGTAATTACCTCAGCATTATCAGCTTCTGTGAGGTTTCCGAATAGGATCCATCTTCTGTTCTGACAATAAAGCGATAAAGGTAAAGTCCGCCGGAAAGCTTGCTGGAGCTCTCATCGGTTCCGTCCCACGTAATAGCCAGGGAATTTTTATACAGATTGTTCAAATGGGTACCAAGTGTCCGGACTAATTTCCCGTTAAAATTATAGATTTGAATGCTAATATCTAAATTACCGGACCCTTGAACCGGATTCATAAAGAATGTGGTATTATCCCGGAAAGGATTCGGGTAAGCATAAACGGGGTTGATTGAAATATTTGAAGGATCAGAAACAAAGAAGGAGATCTCTTTCTGGGATGAATTATCATACAAATCCCATGCTTTCAACATCAATGTATGAAAACCTGCAGAGAGATCTGAAAAAGGATATTTCAAATGCCCGGTCCCATAACAATCGGGATTGGGTTCATAATAATCGTTCAGCACGACCGCATGCGAATCATCGCCATCCATTATCGCAATGATCTCGTGTCCGATTCCCAGGTAATAATAATTGATCCCGTTGGTATCCGACAGCTCTGCGTATAAAACCGGATTTTTTCCTGTTTTGCCCAACGAAATAAAACCCGGGTCATCCATATACATGTTTATCACCGGCCCGGCATCAACCGGATTAATGGAAGGATCTTCCCCTCCGAAAACAATCCGGGAATCCAACCCGGTTGCATCAGTTTCCTTATTACGGGTATAATAGCTGATCTTCCCTTTCCCGTAATTCAGTGAGATTCCCCTGGGGACTACAAAGGAGAAGGAGAATTCTCCGTCTTTCACTGTCGAAATTCCATTGTATAATAATTTATTCTGAAGGAGAAATGCCTGAGGCCAGCATCCTTCAATCTGACCCATTGTATAGTTGATTACCGGCTTATCAAACACTTTTACCAGTAAATCCCCGTCAAATGACGTCATCTTACTCCCACTCAGGTCATTCACCTGGCCTGTTACTTTAACGGTTGACATTCCCCTTGCCGTATCCGAACTTATGTTTTGCGTCACTACATTATATTTAGGTATAGCAAGCCGAAGTGCGGGATCTCCCAGAAGAATAAAATTTTTTCTTAAATCATTATTTCCGTTCTTATTCTTGGAAATTCTGAGCAATTCGCCCAGAGCAGGTGTTGTTCCACCTCCGGACGGGATCAGGTTCCTGAAAATGCTTGTATCCAAAACTATATTAGCCGTTGCAAAAGCCGCCCGGGTAGTCGAAAACAAGGCGATTGCCCCTCCATCCTCTTTTAAAAATGTCATCTCTCCGGCCGTAAAGCGTTCCGGGTTGTCAAAACGGCTGAATTCGCAGGATGCCGTAATAAATAATGGCAATGTATATTTATTCGTCCATGAATTAATATCCGGTATGGTCAAAACCTTTTCATCAGCCCAGCCATCTTCCCCTCCGTGACCGTTATAATTCAGGATCAGCGCTCCTTCGTCAATGCTTTTATCGAGAGCCTTATTGACTTCCGGAGAACGGTTTCCCGCAGGGGTAGAAATAATCGGATAACAATCCAGGTATATTTTATTCACATTGAAAAATGGATATTTTGAATTGACAATATTCCAGATCTTTTCCGCATCATCAATGTGAAGATTCTGATTTTTACTGTCCGCCACCAGGATAATCCGGTTTCTCCAGTCTGAAAGAACCGAATCATTTTCTTCGCAATAGCGTTCCACTTTATCAATGGCAATCCGGGCATCCTCCATAGTCGTGACCGGAAAACGGCCGACGCCTATATCCATTGTTCCGTTTGCCTGATATCCTGAATTATCTCCCATGACGCCGAAAAAATCATCCGTAACAAAGGAGGATCCTGCATTCAGAGATACAAGCGATTGAAAAGTCGGGATATAATTATTATTATTGGAAATCCTGTTTTTAGGGTCATACGAACCGTCACCAAATAAAGCAAGATATTGGGGAGAAACCCCGGGAGTACCTTTGTCATATAACATTTTAACGAAATCCCGGATGGAAGAAACATCGGGTTGACCGCAACTGAATTCATTATAGATCTGATCGGTCAAAACAACCTGTGTTGTAAGTCCGTCATGTTGCTGATGAATACCGGCAAGCCGGTTAGCCTGTTCCAGGAATAATGGATAGGTTACAATGATAAGGTTGGCAGGCTCCATCGCGTGCAAATCCTGGTTTGCCACAGGACCTTCAGGTTTTACGGAATAAAAACCGGTAGTGTCGAAAGCAATAAATTTCCTGAGATTGCTGGTTTTCATGCGGAATTTCATGATAGTGTCCTGCTGAAAAGGCTCTACCTGCCGGATATCGTCCAGCCTGGTAATATCCCAGACAACGATTTCAGGTTTAACATTCTTCATGATGAATTCCGTTATTTTGTTCGGTCCAATCGCATTTGGATCACAAAACTTCATCTGAGGCCCTGTCCAGTCCAGATTCCGCTGATAATTCAATTCAATATAATTCAACCATCCAAAAGAAGAAGAATTCGGCAGATTATACTTGAGTGTAAAATTCAACTCAGCCCGTGGA
>JAUZOW010000089.1 GCA_030706225.1 Bacteroidota bacterium
AGTTGTAAGCCCCTCCTCCCGGCCCCCTCCCCACTTGGGGCGGGGGAGAAGCTATTCCCATCCCCACTCGGGGTGGGGCTGAAAATACCGAACTTCTCCAGCCCTTCCAATATCTTTTGCTCATTGTCTTCCGGTTTGATACCGGTAACCGGCCTTTTCGCGAGATCGGTCCGGATAGCCTGCCAGTCGTTGTTTTCCACGCACTTTGCAAGGTGTAATTTCCGGATCAGGGCGGGGAGAACGTGGGAGGTTTCGAGGTTGTAGTTATCGTTTGGACCGTAAAGGTTGGTGGGCATTACGGAGATGAAGTTGCTGCCGTACTGGCGATAATAAGCTTCGCACATCTTGATGCCGGTGATTTTGGCAATGGCATAGGGTTCGTTGGTGGGTTCCAGCGGGCCGGTAAGCAAATATTCTTCTTTCAGCGGTTGCGGGGCTTCCCGGGGGTAGATGCAGGAGCTTCCGAGGAAGAGCAGCTTCTTGACACAGTATTTCCAGGCATTGTGGATGATGTTGTCCTGGATGGTAATGTTTTCATAGAGAAACTGGGCGCGGTAAATACTGTTGGCCATGATTCCGCCGACTTTGGCTGCAGCATCGATGACGTATTCAGGCTTTTCGGAGGCAAAGAAGGCTTCGACGGCGGCCTGATCGAGAAGGTTGAGCTCGCTTTTGGAACGGGTGATGATGTTCGTGTAGCCTTGTTTAACAAGGTTCCGGTGGATTGCGGAGCCGACCATGCCGTGGTGGCCGGCGAGGAAGATTTTGGAGGTTTTAAGCATTGAGAAAAATTAATTTGTTTTTGTATCACCTTTTTGGAAAATCCTGATTAAGAATATAAAAAAGTTCTTGTAAAGAAGTTCTCGCAGATTTTCGCAGATGATAGCAGATTTACGCAGATATTAAAAAATAATTTTATGCATGAGAATGAATTATCGTATTTGATCAGAGGAGCTGCATATAAAGTTCATAATGCATTAGGTCCCGGCTTGCTTGAATCGGTTTATGAATCAGCTTTATGTTATGAATTAAAAAAAACAGGTTTTGAAGTTAAAAGCCAGGTAGGTATTCCTATGAAATATGAAGACATTCAATTTGATTTTGGATTTCGCCTGGATATTATTGTCAATGACTTGGTTATTATTGAAATAAAATCTGTTGATTCCTTGATGGATGTCCATTTTAAGCAATTAGCGACTTATCTTAAACTGACAGGAAAAAAATTGGGTCTGTTGATCAACTTTAATTCATTGAAGCTTGATAAGAAGTCATTAGTAAGAATAGTCAATAATCTCTAATCTGCGCACATCTGCATTAATCTGCGTTAATCTGCGTGAAAATTTCTCGCAGATTTTCGCTGATTTCAGCAAATTTTCGCAGATGAACTTAGCCAGCATTATTCGTAGTTCTATTCGAAAGTTTCCTGAAGTCCGCTAATGCCATGATTTTTACCAGTTCCCTGAACGTCACTTTAGGCTGCCAGTCGAGTTTTTCCTTTGCTTTGCTGGCATTGCCGATCAGCAGATCGACTTCGGTGGGCCGGAAGTAGCGGGGATCGATTCCTACGACTTCCTTGCCGCTTGATTTCAGGTATCCTTTTTCGTCCTTACCGCTGCCTTTCCATTCGATCTCTTCACCCAGTACCCGGAAAGTCTCTTCAATAAATTCTCTGACGGTATGGGTTTCACCGGTAGCCAGCACATAATCTCCGGGTTTATCTGCCTGAAGGATTCTCCACATGCCTTCGACATACTCCGGTGCATATCCCCAGTCGCGGCGGGAGTCGAGATTTCCCAGCAACAGTTTGTCCTGTATTCCCAGCAGTATTTTAGAGGCTGCTACGGTAATTTTACGTGTGACAAAAGTTTTTCCGCGGCGTTCCGATTCATGGTTGAACAGGATACCATTGCAGGCGAAGAGATTATAGGCTTCCCTGTAGTTCACCGTGATCCAGTAAGCATAAAGCTTTGCTGCGGCATAAGGGCTGCGGGGATAGAAGGAAGTTTTTTCGTTCTGGGGTACCTGCTGGACCAATCCGTAGAGTTCGGAGGTAGATGCCTGATAGAAGCGGGTATGGATACCGATTTCGCGGATGGAATCGAGGAATCTCAAAGTACCGATGCCATCTACTTCGGCGGTGTATTCAGGTACTTCAAAGGAGACTTGTACATGAGACTGTGCTCCGAGGTTATAGATTTCGTCGGGGTGGACTTTTTCGACGACCCGGTTAAGGTTGGAGGAGTCGGTCAGGTCACCATAATGCAGAAAGAAGCGATTATTCAGCAATCCGGGTTGATTATAAAGATGATCGATCCGGAAGGTGTTGAAAGAACTGCTCCGGCGGATGATGCCGTGGACAATGTAATCTTTTTGTAACAGCAATTCGGCGAGGTAGGAGCCATCCTGGCCTGTGATGCCGGTTATTAATGCGGTTTTTGACATTAGAAAAGTTTTAAGTGTTGGACCTCACCCCCTGGCCCCCTCTCCTGAAGGCGAGGGGGAATTTTGGACATCATACCCTTTCCCTTCGCCTTCAGGAGAGGGGAAAGGGGGCAGGGGGATAGGGGTGAGGTGCAAATCAGACATTTTTCCAAATTAAAAGCGCTTCCGGGAATTCCCGGATATATTCCGCTTCATTGACTTCCGTGAGGAGGATGCACTGAATGCTTCGACCTATGATCTTTTCAGCTTTGGCAGTGAGCCGGGAGAGGTAGTCGCGGTCGACTTTGCCGCAGACAAGTGCCAGGTTGATGGCTTTGCTTTCGAGTCCGCGGGCAAGATCTCCGGTGATGTATGCTCTGGAGACACCTCCGAGTCGTTGAACGACCTTTTCAATAATTTGATCGAAGCCGAAGTATTTTCTGACAATATTATTGATTTCAGGGTACAGCGGATGTTGGGTATTGGCGCGATAAACTTTACGGTTGCTTTCTTTTCCGGCAACCAGCAACCCGGCTTTTTCAAAACGGTTTAATTCCAGTCGGATGGCATTGGTAGATTCGTCGAACTCGCTCTCCAGATTCCGCAGGTACGAGCTGGAGTTGCTGTTCAGGAAGAACCGCAGCAGAAGCTTAATACGGGTTTTGTTTGTGATCAGAGTATCAAGCAAATTAACAGGAAATTAACAGTTCGAAGTTCGAAGTTCAAGGTTAAACTTCGAACTCTGAACCTCGAACGTTTTTACAGCTTCGCCCTTTCAGTCACAGTAGACTTAGCTTTTTACCTCCCCCTTTTAATACTTTCCTATTCCCCATCTCCTTCAGGAGAGGGGGACAGGGGGTGAGGTCCATCCACACTTTATTTTTTCCAGCAAAGCTGGATTAATTGTAACGGTAATCGCTTTTCCGATGCTGTCAATCCGGATCATTACTTTTTTATGGCCGGAGAGTGTGATCAGTTCGCCGGTGAGACCACGAAGAGGGCCATAGGCGATACAAACACGGCTTCCGCAGAGAAGGTCTGATGGAATGCAATCTACTTCTTCACCGCAGCCGGCAATCCTTTTCATATCCAAGATCTGGCTGTCGGGAATGGCAGCGGGTTTTCCACAGAACCATATATATTTCACGGCACCCGGGGTATTCAGGACATCGTAATAGTTTACAGAATTTACTTTGACAAAAACATATGAGGGAATAAGAACCTCTTCGACTTTCTTTTTACGGTCGGACCATTGCTTTAACGTCTTGCGCATCGGAACATAAGTCTCAATCTTCTTCTCTTCAAGCTGTGAAGCCAACTTTTTCTCACATCTCGATCGCGTATAGACTGCGTACCAATGGTAGGGGATCTCCATGCATTCAGAAATTTGTCCTTACTTCTTATTACCAGTTCCAACTAATGAGTAACAAATTTACTCAAAAAAGAAAAAAAGTCAAGTTATAAATAAGAAATTTGAAAAATTCCTTAACCCTAAAAAATATACAGCCTCCAGCATTTAGCATCTGGCATCTTATTTACTTACATTTGCATTTTAAATACCATGATTATGGAACCAATTATTCCGCCGGTTGACAGGTCTTTACTTGAAAAGGAACTGACGGATCATCATCTGATCCGCAACACGAATAACGGGCACAACCGGATTTACATATTTACGGCGCATGAATGCCCGAATCTGATGCGTGAACTGGGCCGGTTACGGGAGATCACTTTCCGGGATGCCGGTGGTGGAACGGGAAAAGAGCTGGATATCGATGAGTTTGATACGGCACAAAACCCCGTTCAACAACTCATTGTCTGGGATCCTGTCAATAAGGGTATCATAGGAGGTTACCGCTTCATTCATGGCAAGGATATTCTCTGTGATAATAATAATTGTGTACATAGTGCTACAGCGGAGTTATTCAACTTCTCAAACGAGTTTGTCCGCGATTTTCTGCCTTATTCCATTGAATTGGGTCGTTCTTTTGTTCAGCCGGAATATCAGCCGACCATAAATTTCCGGAGAGGGATGTATTCACTGGATAATCTGTGGGACGGATTGGGAGCTATCATCGTGGAGAATCCGGATGTGAATTATTTCTTTGGGAAAATGACGATGTACCCGGATTACAACAAAACCGCCCGGGATATTGTACTTTATTTTCTCAAAACATACTTCCCGGATCTTCATAACCTGATGACTCCGATTGAGCCGGTCAAACCGGTTACTGATGAAGAAACGCTGAAAAAGATCTTTATCGGAAGCACATACGAGGAAAACTACAAAATATTGATCCAGACGGTTAAGCAGTATAACGAACACATTCCGCCGCTGGTCAATGCTTACATGAACCTTTCACCGACGATGCGCACTTTCGGAACGTCTATTAATCATGGCTTCGGAGATGTAGAAGAAACCGGAATCCTGATCAATATCGGTGATATCTATCAAAGAAAGAAAGAACGCCATTTGAAGTCATATATCAGCAGGTTGAAAGGATTTAGGTGGAGGAGGAAGAAGGAATGATTCATTCTGCCCAATTTGTTCAGAGTAGTCCTTCATTACGGGCATGCCCGAAGGATGGATTGCCGGAGTTTGCCTTTATCGGAAGGTCAAATGTAGGGAAATCGTCGTTGATTAATATGCTGACAGACCGAAAAGGGCTTGCGAAGGTTTCCGGGACTCCTGGGAAGACGCAGCTGATTAATCATTTCAGGGTGAACGACAGTTGGTTTCTGGTAGATTTGCCGGGATATGGCTATGCAAAGATTTCTCAGAAGGAAAGAGTCAAGATCCAGACGATGATCGAGGATTATCTTCTGAAAAGGGAGACGCTGCAGATGATTTTTCTTCTGATTGATTCCCGGCACAAGCCTCAGAAAACCGATCTGGGTTTTATTGCAGGGTTGACGAAATACAAGATTCCTTTTACTATTCTTTTTACGAAAACCGATAAGCTGACCGGGATGGAGCTTTCGAGGAACTTAAGAATATACCGTGAAGTTTTATCCAAATATTTTCCTTTATTGCCGGTATTTATCATCACTTCTTCAAAAACAGGCAAAGGGAAAGAAGAGATACTTTCTATTATCGGGGAGGCAGTGAATTAAACTGTTTTCTGGCTTTTTCACCAATATCATAAACCACATTTTTCACATATTCAGCCCATTCGGCATCGGAGCGGCTGTGATCAAACAAGGTGTACGGGATGGGATTTCCAAAAACCAGTCGGACGGTCTTATCTTTCTGCTTAAACATTTCGTCGGGGAGCAGGATCATCTCAAAATTAGCTTTTATGCCAAGGCGTTTGCGGAATTTCGCCAGGTTATAGAAGAAGTTGGAATTCCGGCCGGAGACGAATACCGGATAGATATCACGTTGGAATTTACGGGCCTGGGTAATGAAAGTTTTTTTCCAATCCAGGTCGCGGATAATTCCTTTTTTTTGTTTCCGGGAAACAAGTCCGGCAGGGAAATAGAGGATGGTTTTATCGGAAGCGAAGGTTTGCTTAAAGATCTCCATATTATCGGTATTTTTCCCATGTTTGTTGATTGGGATGAACAGGGATTTCATTCCCGGGAGGCTTAAGAGGAGGTCGTTAACGGGAGCAATGATGTCAGGTTTAACTTTGCCGATAGAATAAAGAAGAACCATGCCGTCGAGTCCGCCCAGGGGGTGATTGGAAGCAACGATGTAGCGGCTTTCCGGAGGGAGGAGTTTCCTTAAAAGATCTTCCGTCATAGGCTGAAGTTTACCGTCAGGGTCCAGCCAGACTGCGTCCATTTTAACTTCAAGGCGTTCCAGTACTCTTTTAACAAAGAGCAATCCTTTTTCGTCGCGGTATTGATAAACGGTTTCGTTAATGGCATCGAGGTGGATAAGGCGACGGAGGTAAGAGAAGACGAATTTCGGGATAAACTTCAGAAGCCTTGGATTCTTGCTTGCAACAAGTTTTTCGAGGTCAATAAAATTCGGAGTAATTTCGGGTTCAGTATTCATAAGAGTAAAAAATTTCCGGAATAGCCGGATAGGGAAGCAAAAATAATAAAAAAGCACCGGAAAACATCTCACCCATTGGTCAAGATGTTTCCCGGTGCCTTATTAAGGGTACTTAAAACAGATTATGCTTTTGCTTTAGCAGCTTTTTTCATCAGTTTAGACTTTAAATTAGCTGCTTTATTCTTATGAATTACATTTTTACCGGCCAGTTTATCAACCATAGATACAACCTTGGGGAGTCCTTTTTCCAGTTCAGCATTGTCAGTTGTATTCCTGAGGTTTTTCACTGCATTCCGCATGGTTTTTGAATTGTAGTGATTACTTTCTTTCTTGTCCTTTGCGGAACGGATTCTTTTCTTTGCGGATTTATGATTTGCCATAAAAACAATAATAATTAGATTAAAAGGGTTGCAAAGTTAGTTATTAAATCCAAAACGGCAAGGGGGGAATCAAAATTTTTCTTTCCACCCTTATTTGAACTCTACCAAAATATGTGCTTTAGGAACAGTTTCTCCGATTTTGATATTTACTTTTTTAATCACGCCGTTAACCGGGGCTGTAAGGACATTATTCATCTTCATAGCTTGCAATACCAGAAGAGGTTCGCCTTTTTTTACTTTTTCTTTTTCCTTAACAAAAATTTTAAGGATAGTTCCGGGAAGAAAGGCAGTAATTTTCTTCGGATCATAAGGTTCATAAGGCTTATGTTCCTCAAACTTTTTTGAATAAAGTGTCAGGTAAGTACTTCCTTCGAGATTGAACTTTTTATATTTGACAGGTTCAACAGGAGTATTTTCATTTTCCATTGGATCAGTTTTAAATTACCGAAAAATCAGCAAATGCATCAGAACGGTGGAATCCCGTGTTTTTTAGTTGGCCGTTGTTCACATTTGTTGGCAGCGATATTAAGCGAGTGGACCAGGAAATTACGGGTTTCACCCGGTTCAATTACAGCATCCACATAGCCATAAGCAGCGGCTACGTATGGATTTGCAAATTTCTGACGATATTCCTCGATAAGTTGCTTACGGGTTTCATTTGGTGTGGGAGAAGCTTTGATCTTATCGCGGAAGATGATGTTGGCAGCACCTTCGGGGCCCATAACGGCGATTTCTGCAGTTGGCCAGGCAAACACAAAGTCAGCGCGGAGGTGATGTGAACACATTGCGATATATCCACCGCCGTATGCTTTCCTGAGGATAACCGTCAGCTTGGGAACGGTTGCTTCCGAATAGGCATACAATATTTTGGCTCCATGACGGATCACACCGGCATGTTCCTGGTCGATTCCCGGAAGGTATCCGGGTAAGTCAACTAAAGTAACCAAAGGAATACTGAATGCATCGCAGAAACGAATAAAACGGGCAGCTTTATCGGAGGAGTCGACATCGAGGACGCCGGCGAGGATAAGCGGCTGGTTAGCAACAAAGCCCACAGTTTTCCCATCAAGTCTTGCAAATCCGATGACAATGTTCTGAGCCCAGAGCTGGTGGATTTCGAAGAATTCGGAATCATCGACAAGGGCTCTGATGATGTCGCGGACATCGTAAGGTTGCATCGGGTCGGTCGGGAAGATGTTATCAATCTTATATTGACGCGACCTGGGAGCTTTACGTGGGAAAGGTTCTGCTGTTTTTTCGTTATTCCATGGAATGAAACTCATCAGCTTTTTAATCTGTTCGAAACATTCCTGTTCGCTTTCAGCATAGAAATGAGCATTTCCGGTCACTTCGGCATGAACTTTGGCTCCACCCAGGTCTTCCATACTGATTTCTTCACCCAAAACGGTCTTGATGACTTCCGGTCCGGTGATGAACATCTTGGAAATTTTATCCACAACGAATACAAAGTCGGTCAGTGCGGGTGAATAAACAGCACCACCGGCACATGGGCCAAGGATCACAGAAATTTGAGGGATGATGCCTGATGCCAGGGTGTTTCTGAAGAAGATTTCACCGTAACCTGCCAGGGAGTTGACACCTTCCTGGATACGGGCACCCCCGGAATCATTGATACCGATGAGAGGCACTTTCATTTTCATGGCATGGTCCATGATCTTGGTGATCTTTTTGGCATGCATATAACCAAGGGATCCACCTGCAACAGTGAAATCCTGAGCGAAAATGCAAACAGGCCATCCATTGATAGATCCTGTACCTGTTATAACCCCATCACCGGGAAGATATTTTTTGTCCATGTCGAAATCAACACCGGCATGCTTGACAAAAAGATCGTATTCTTGAAATGATTCGGGGTCAAGTAGTGCAAGGATCCTGTCGCGGGCAGTCATTTTACCGGATGCTTTTTGCTTTTGGATGGCTTGTTCACCGCCACCTTTAATAGCTTCCTGCATCCGCTTTTTTAGTTCGTTTGATTTTTGTCTTAGACTCATAACAGGGATTTTTGGCGCAAAAACGTGCAAAGGTAATTACAAAAATCATCAATCGCAAATCGGTTGGGGTATCGCTATTGATAATCAATTTGTTACATTATTTGAGTTGAATGACAGTGATTCCGCTTCCACCGCTTTCCAGTCGTTCGTCATGGTAGTTTTTTACTTCGCTGAGGGTGGAGAGGTAATCGCGTGTGATTTGCCGGAGAACCCCGTTCCCTTTGCCATGTAATATCCTGATTTCGGGAATGCTTAATAAAATGGCATCATCCAAATATTTGATCAGCACGCCGTAGGCTTCATCCGCCCGCATACCTCGAATGTCAAGGGTCAGCCTGAAATCTTTCAGCTTTTCCTGAAGGCCGTCAAAGTAGGATTGATATGGAGAACGAGTTTTTTGTTCGGGGTTCGGGGTTCGGTCCCGATAGCTATCGGGATCGGGGTTCGGACGTGGAACCTGGAATGTGGAACCTGGAACCGTTTCAGAATGTTTTTCCCCTTCAATTTTTGTCTTCAGCTCTTTAATGGAAGCACGGGCGGATTTTGTCCGTTCTTTGTCTGCCTGGGATTCCCGGATCTCCTTTATGGTCTGTTCAATAAGCCGGTTTGAATCTTTCAGAAGAGAAAGGGCTTCCTCTTTTGCATTCCGGAGGATCTCCTTTTTCGTGGTGGCCAGATCATCGTTCATGGTTTTATAACGCTGGATCAACTCATCCAGGAATTCATCGGCGACTTTAAGCTCTGAGGATTTTTTCCGGATCTCTGACTTTTCTACTTCCAGATCCTGGAGTTGCTTTTCAAAGTCAAGCTGGCTGGTTCCGATTTTTTCTTTTGCTTTTTCCAGAATATCCGGGGGGAATCCGATCCCTCCGGCGATTTCCATGGCAAAGGAGCTGCCCGGTTTACCGGTCATAAGCCGGTAAAGAGGCTTCATCTTTTTGGAATCGAAGAGCATGGCTCCGTTCATAATCCCATCCAGCTTACCGGCTAATAGTTTCAGGTTGGAATAATGTGTTGTGATGATCCCGAAGGGTTGTTTCCGGTTCATAGCTTCCAGGCTGGCTTCCGCAATAGCACCGCCCAGTGCGGGATCTGTTCCGGATCCGAATTCATCGATAAAGAAAAGGGAAAATTTATCTAAATTTTCAATGAAGAATTTGATATTCATTAATTTAGATGTATAGGTACTGAGGTCATTTTCCAGCGATTGCTCGTCGCCGATATCCAGGAAAATGTTTTTGAAAATGCCGAATTCGGAATCTTCTTTTACCGGAGGAAGAATACCGCATTGCAACATATATTGCACCATGCATACGGTTTTCAGAAGTACCGATTTCCCTCCGGCATTCGGTCCGGAGATGACCAGTATCCGGTTTTCTTTTTCGAGGCAAATGGTCAGCGGGACTACGGGTCGGGCTTGCTGGTAATGTGAAAGATAGAGCAGGGGATGGAGGGCTTCGTTCCACTGGATCAGCGGTTCATCGTGGATTTCAGCGGGCATGACAGCCTTTATGCTGATGGCAAGGATTGCTTTGGCCCGGAGAAAATCTATTTTCCCGAGAAACTGGTAAGCGGTAAAGAGAGATCCGGAGAAAGGACGAAGGTAACTGGCGAATTCCATAAGGATGCGGACGATCTCCCTGCGTTCGGCATATTCCAGCTCGCGGATTTCGTTGGAAGTTTCAATGACATCGGCAGGTTCAAGGTACACGGTTTGTCCGGTAGAGGATTCATCCTGTACTACGCCCGGGATCTTCCGTTTATGAGCACTTAGGATGGGGATTACCCACCGGCCTTCGCGAAGGGTTACCCCTGCATCTTCAGCCGTCCAGCCGGAATGGATTGCAGTTTTCAGTTGGCGCATCAGCTTTTTCTCAGCCTGCGCTTGTTTCGACTGCTTGTCCATCCGGATCCTTTTCAATTCGGTGGAAGCGTCATTCCGAATATTAGAATGGTCGTCGACGATTCTGTCGATCTTTTTAACGATATCCTTATCGATAACGATATTTTCCGACAATTTATTCAGCAAAGGATAGGTGTCGTACGGACGGTTGTGAAGGAAATCCAGGATGGCAAGGATTGTCTGGAGGGAAAGTTTCAGTAAAGAAAGTTTTTCCGGTTCCAGATAGGTACCTTCTACCTGGATGGAAGTAAGTCCGGGTGTCATATCATAATAA
>JAUZOW010000009.1 GCA_030706225.1 Bacteroidota bacterium
ATGATTCTGTATTTACATTTATCGACGATGTTCTCACCGAATTAGCAAACCTTTTCCCTTCGAAATATATTCATATCGGAGGAGATGAAGCTGACAAGACAAGATGGATAGCTTGCCCGAAATGCCAGAAACGGGTTAAGGATGAAGGATTAAAGAATGAAAAAGAACTTCAGAGCTATTTTATCAAACGAGTCGAAAAAATAGTAATCTCCAAAGGGAAGAAAATGATCGGGTGGGATGAAATCCTTGAAGGAGGCCTGGCTCCTGAAGCTACTGTCATGTCGTGGAGAGGAATTGAAGGTGGAATTGCAGCCGCCAGACAAGGACATGACGTCATTATGACCCCTACCAGTTATTGCTATTTTGACTATTGCCAGGGAGAATCCGGCTATGAACCCACATCGATCGGGGGATATCTTCCTCTTAAAAAAGTTTATTCTTACGAACCCCTGCCGAAAGAGCTTTCTTCCGCTGAACAAAAGCATATTCTGGGTGCACAGGCCAATATCTGGACCGAGTACATCCCTATTCCCTCACACGTGGAATATATGGCTATCCCAAGAATGCTGGCCCTTTCGGAAGTAGTATGGAGCCCGCAGAAATCAAGGAACTGGAGCGATTTCAGAAAGAGACTTGACAATCAGTTCAAACGTCTGGATGTTATGAAAGTAAATTATGCCAAGGGATCTACTAAAGTCGATATTAGCACATTTTTCGATAAAAAAGTCAAAACCCTTAAGCTGAAGCTGGAAACAGAATTGTCATCTCCTGTCATACGCTATACACTCAACGGAAACGATCCGAAGAATGATTCTCCTCAGTATACGGGTCCGGTTGATATTACAAAGAACTGTTATGTCAAGGCGGCCGTTTTTGTGGATGGTAAAATTCATGGTGACATTGCTGAACGTACTATCGTCTACCATCATGCTATCGGGAAAAAGATAGAATACCATAAGCCTTACAGTTACCGTTTTACCGGCGGAGGAGATGAAGCTGTAGTTGATGGCATCAGAGCCACTTCGGATCTTCACGACGGAAACTGGCAGGGATATCTTGGAAATGACATGGAACTCATTATCGACCTTGGAAAAGAACAACCCATTCATTCGATCAATTCCACCTTTCTGCAGAATGCTGATGCCTGGGTATTTTTCCCGGAACAGGTTACCTATTCGCTTTCATCCGACAAGAAACGCTTTCATTCGATCCATGAAGTTCTGAATGATGTCAAACAAAAGACAGACAAACCTCTCATCAAAATGTTCACTGATATTTTTCCAGGTACTTCGGCTCGATATATCAAAGTTGAAGCTAAAAACGTTGGTATTTGCCCCGACTGGCACGAAGGGAAAGGTGAAAAATGCTGGATGTTTGTAGATGAAATCTCGGTTTTCTAATTAAAAGATATAAGAAACCATTACGGATATTGAGTTTTCCGGGCATGAGACGTAATCATAGGGTGATATACCTTGTGCCCTTTCATAACGTAATGAAACGCCTAATTTATTCCACATCGCCCCAAGTCCACCCACAAGACCAAATTCATATTTCCGGATTTCGTCAAGAGCATTTTTTGTAATGGATTTCGAAGTGTGATCCTGTTTTATTGTCGTCTTGGTTTCCGAATTGCTTTCCTTTGTAAGAAATCCATTTGACATTCCTATTTCCGCAAAAGGTTGAATTTTCCATTTTGGAAATTGATACCTGCACAAGGTGTTCAATTTCAAGTACGAAAGGTTGAAAGTAAACTGATAATTCTGTTCATAAGTAAACCAACCCCGTGGGGTATTTTTCGTTCCTTTTGCAGAATATTGCCTGTAAACCAATTCATTAACTAAAGACCAGCAATTAAAATTACGGGCAAAATTAAAGTGGAGAGAAATTCCAGCTGTAAACCCCGTAGAAGCATGTAATTTTAATCCTGACACATCAAGTTGATCTTCAATATTATCTGATATTTTTGAAAAAATCAGAGAAGTAACAAAAGTCGGACCGGCAAGTATTCCTATTTTAAATTTTGTTTTATCCTCCTTTTGTACATAGCTGACTGCATATTGCTTACACTGATTATAACGGATGACCAATGAACCAAGACTACTCGTCGTGAAACTTGACCGGTTAATGGCTTCCTTTAATTCCGGACAATCCTGAAAAAGAAGAATCATCTGGCCTTTAAATAAATCCAATGTGGTAATATATGATTTCGAGTATGCCGAACCATCGGTCAGTGTCTTATAATTTTTCCTTTGAATCAATTCTACCGGACGATCATTTTGTTTTGCAATATAATAATGACTACGGTCATTTAAATCATTGAAATAGTAAAGACTTACCTCCCCTCTGACAACTACCCTAAGGAAGAGGCAGGTATCTTTGACCACTTTGGGTCCTTGTTCATTCATTAAATCTTCGGTTTTTTCCGAAGTCACATCAAGAGAAACCCTTTCAGCGATGTATCTTTCTTTTGATGGAATAACAAAGCCTCTGATCTGATAAGGAGTATATGTTTTTTCAGAACCGTCTTCAGCAGTAAAAAGAATTTTGTCAGGATTCGAATTCCATTCCCGGAAATCAATCAATCCTTTGATTGAATCATTTTGAAGATTAATAATGACGCCTTCCGTATTATGTTTTTGTGATATACCCGGAAGAGAAATTCCAAAACAAAGGAACAGAGTCAGTAATGCAGCAGAAAGATTTTTCATGATATCTCTTTATTAGGGCAATAAAAATAAAAAAAAGATATCACCAAACCAAATCAAAAAATAAAAAAGGTTTGACAAAAAAAGAACAGGGAAAAAATGAGCAGTATTCAGGCTGGCATCAAACCGTCATAATATCCTTTTCTTTTGCTTCCAGAAGTTTATCGACTTTAGCAATATAATCGTCGGTCAGTTTCTGGATATCATCTTCGAGCTTATCGGCCTCATCTTCCGGGACACCGTCTTTTTTCAGTTTTTTAGCGGTTTCATTGGAAGTCCGGCGAATGCCGCGAATGCCGATCCGTGCATTTTCCGCTTCAGTACGGGCTCTCTTCACCATATCCCGGCGGCGTTCCTCAGTCAAAGGCGGTACAAGAATCCGGAGGATTTCACCTTCGTTCTTTGGATTAAATCCCAGGTTAGCAGCCATGATTGCTTTCTCAATCAGACTCAGGACGCTTTTATCCCACGGCTGAACAATAATCTGGCGGGCATCAGGAGATGAAATATTCGCTGTTTGTTCAATCGGTGTGATCACTCCATAATAATCGATTTTGATACCTTCCAGCATCTGGGGATTAGCTTTCCCGGCACGTATTTTCTGAAATTCCTTTTCAAGATGAAGCAGGGTATTTCCCATGCTTTCTTTTGTTTCCTCAAGGCAAAATTCAACTTCTTCGTTCATAGGAGTAATGAATTTTGTGTTTTATTTTTTTAAAATTGATCAAAATGTTTTCTTAACTATTTTACTACAGTACCCACTGTTTCCCCTTTCAGGATTTTTAAAAGATTGCCTGTTTTATTGATATTGAAAACAATGATTGGCAAATTATTTTCCCGGCACAGTGCAAAGGCTGTCATATCCATTACTTTCAATCCTTTTTGTAAAGCAAGGTCAAAAGAGAGGGTACTGTATTTTTTTGCTTTTTTATTTTTTTCTGGATCATCATCATATACCCCGTCCACCCGGGTTCCTTTCAGGATGGCATCCGCTTTTATTTCCAGGGCACGGAGTGCAGCTGCTGTATCCGTTGTAAAATAAGGGTTTCCGGTTCCTCCGGAGATGATCACCACATAACCGTTTTCCAGATATTCAATAGCTCTTTCCCGGCTCATGGCTTCACAAACAGGATCCACAGCAATTCCGGAAAGAACTTTGGCCTTGACTTTCGCTTTGGTCAGGGCATCCTGTAATGCCATTCCGTTGATGATTGTAGCCAGCATACCCATGTAATCACCCTGAACACGGTCGATTCCATCACCGGCTCCCGATAATCCCCTGAAAATATTTCCGCCGCCAATCACAATGGCAACCTGAACTTTTTGTTTTACTGCCGCAAGAATTTCAGCAGTATAATCTTTCAGCTTCACCGGGTCGATTCCTGAAGTACCCTTCCCCTGAAGGGATTCACCGCTAAGTTTTAATAAGATTCGTTTGTAAGCCATATCCGGTATTTTGTTTTATTGACCTGCACCGTGGCAGTTTTTATATTTCTTACCGCTTCCGCATGGGCAGGGGTCATTACGTCCGACCTTCTTTTCAACCTTGACCGGTTGCGGTTTTGATTTATCCTGTGTATCGGTATGAGCTTCAGAAAGCATATCGTTGTGTTCTTCCTTGTACCGGCTCCGGTCAGTTCTTCGGGGCTTTTGTGCTTCCTGAACGTTTTCCGTCTGAATAGGCACATCCGCTTTGATCAAAAAGGAAGTAATTTCACGATTCGTCTGCTGAACCATCGTTTTGAACAATTCAAACGATTCAAATTTATAGATCAGCAAAGGATCTTTCTGCTCGTAAGCAGCATTCTGTACCGATTGTTTAAGATCATCCATTTCACGAAGATGATCTTTCCATGCGTTGTCGATCAAACCCAGAACAATTCCTTTTTCGATCGAAAGAACAACTTCTTTCCCTTTATCTTCGTATGCTCTTTTCAGATTAGCCACTACCTGCATCGTCTTAATACCATCAGTTACCGGAATGGCTATATTTTCATACTGGGTTTCATGCTCAAAAACCTGCTTGATAATAGGAAGAGTTTTCTGGGCAATGTTATCGCATTTAACTTTATAACGTTTGTAGATATAAGAATATAATTTATCGGTAATCTCTTGCGCATTGCCGGAATAGAAATCATCTTCCTTTACCGGTGAATCGGCAGCAAAATATTTCAGCAATGAATGCTTGAATCCTTCAAAATCGTGACGATCCTGATTATCCAGTACCATTGTTTCACAGACATCATAAACCATATTGTTGATATCCACTGCCAGACGTTCTCCGAACAAAGCATGATGCCGTTTTTTATAGATAGCATCCCTTTGAATATTCATAACATCATCATATTCCAGCAGACGCTTACGGATTCCGAAGTTGTTTTCTTCAACTTTTCGCTGTGCTCTTTCAATGGATTTTGTGATCATAGAATGCTGGATCACTTCACCATCCTGAATCCCCAGACGGTCCATGACTTTCGCTATCCGGTCGGAACCGAACATACGCATCAGGTCGTCTTCCAGAGAGACAAAAAACTGTGAACTCCCGGGGTCTCCCTGACGTCCTGCACGCCCTCTCAACTGACGGTCAACACGCCGGGATTCGTGGCGTTCCGTACCAATAATGGCAAGGCCTCCCACTTCCTTGACACCTTTACCCAGCTTGATATCGGTTCCACGGCCTGCCATATTCGTTGCAATGGTCACAGTACCGGCAGAACCGGCTTCAGCCACGATCTCAGCTTCTTTCTGGTGGAGTTTTGCATTCAGAACATTATGCTTGATATTTTTACGTTTCAGCATACGGCTCAGAAGCTCAGATGTTTCAACGGATGTCGTTCCTACCAGTACCGGCCTGCCAATGTTGATCATCTTTTCGATCTCATCAATGACAGCATTGAATTTTTCACGCTTGGTTTTATAAACAAGATCCTGGCGGTCATCACGAACAACCGGCTTGTTGGTCGGTACAACGACCACATCCAGTTTATAAATATTCCAGAATTCACCGGCTTCCGTTTCAGCAGTACCGGTCATACCGGCGAGCTTTTTGTACATCCTGAAATAGTTCTGCAACGTAATGGTTGCATAGGTTTGCGTCGCAGCTTCCACTTTCACGCTTTCCTTGGCTTCGATAGCCTGATGCAAACCATCGGAATACCTTCTGCCTTCCAGGATACGGCCTGTTTGCTCATCAACAATCTTGACCTTGTTATCGATCACGACATATTCGACATCCTTCTCAAAAAGAGCATAGGCTTTTAAAAGTTGGTTAACGGTATGGACTCTTTCCGACTTGATCGAATAATCAATCATCAACTGGTCTTTCTTTTCCTGTTTTTCAGCTTCTGGAAGATTTTTCTTTTCCAGTTCAGCCAGTTCGTTCCCTATATCCGGAAGAATATAGAAAGAAGCTTCTTCATAGGATTCCCTGAGAAGATCAATTCCACGATCGGTTAATTCAAAAGTATTATTCTTCTCATCAATAACAAAATACAATTCATCATCGATGATATGCATATTCTTGGATTGCTCCTGCATGTAAAAATTTTCCGTCTTCAGCATCAGGGCTTTCATCCCCGGTTCACTGAGAAATTTGATCGTCGGTTTATTTTTAGGCAATCCTCTGTAAGCACGGAGAAGTTGTTCTCCGGCTTTTTTCATATTTTCAGCATTATCCGGATTTTCAGCCAGCGATTTGGCCTCTGCCAACACTTTAGTGACCAGGTTTTTCTGAGCATTGTACAGTTTTACAACCTGCGGTTTCAGTTCTTCAAAAGCCTGATTTTCTCCTTTGGGAGTGGGCCCGGATATAATCAACGGCGTACGGGCATCATCGATAAGAACAGAGTCAACTTCGTCGACAATTGCGTAATTATGAGGACGCTGAACCAGCTCTTCAGGATTTCCGGTCATGTTATCACGAAGATAATCAAAGCCGAATTCGTTATTGGTTCCGAAAGTGATATCCGCCAGGTACGCTTTTCTTCTTTCTTCTGAGTTAGGTTCATGCCGATCGATGCAATCCACCTTTAATCCGTGAAACTCATAAAGAACACCCATCCATTCAGAGTCACGTTTTGCCAGGTAATCATTCACCGTAACAATATGAACACCTTTTCCAGGTAAAGCATTCAGGTAAACCGGAAGTGTTGCCACTAAAGTTTTTCCTTCACCGGTAGCCATTTCAGCGATTTTCCCCTGATGAAGAACAACACCTCCCATAAGCTGGCAATCGTAATGAACCATATCCCAGTGGATCATATTTCCACCGGCCAGCCAGCTGTTATGGTAACGGGCTTTATCGCCTTCAATGACTACATTGTTTTTCCTGGCTGCCAGATCACGATCCATATCTGTTGCGGTCACTTCCACCCATTCATTTTCAAAGAACCTGCGTGCCGTATCTTTCATCACAGAAAATGCCTCAGGAAGAATTTCATTCAGAATTTCCTGGCTTAGTTCATAGCTTTCTTTTTCAAGTTTATCCAGCTGTGTATAAAGATTCTCTTTTTCTTCAATTTCAATATCCTCTGCATTCAGCCGCGCTTTCATCTCATCAATTTCACTTTCTTTCGCAGCTATATGGTCTTTAATACGTTGCTTGAATTCAAGAGTCTTTGCACGCAAACCATCATTGTCAAGGACACGGATCTTTTCATACGCTTCACGAATCTCCTCAACACGGGGCGAGAGTTCTTTAATATCACGCTGAGACTTGCTTCCCAGTATCTTTTTAAGAATATCAATCATAAAATGCTTTTTCTGCCTTTTAGCAAAAGAACAACAAAATTAACGAAAATACCGGTACACACCCCACCCGGACCTCTACCTGGTTAATAGTTTGTTTAGTGAATTTTCAAGTCCTGCACTCGGATAATCTGACGGGCAGGAAACTATATTACCTTTTTCATCGATCAATACAAAATAAGGATATGACCTGACATCATAATCTTTCAGCACATCATATTGTTCTCCTAAAAAAAGAAAACTCCAGTCATAATCTTTTTTCAAATCCAGGAAATAGATCATCTTCAGGAATTCTTTATCTGTCGAAACACTCACAAAATTTACACGATCCTTATATTTAGCCATCATATCCTTCATCAAATCCATTTCAGAAAGACAACTCTGACAATAGGTTGCCCAAAAGCAAAGGACAACCGGCTTTCCAGAGAAGTCTTCCAGCGATACCATCTTTTTGTTCCGGTCTTCCAGTCTGAATGCAGGAGCTGCCGTTCCCGGTTTAAGACGGGTCAGGATACGGATCATGTTTGAAGCGATTTCCTTATGTTCCGGATATTGGCTTTCTTTCTCTACTGTTTCCAGTAAATTAAGAATTGATGGCTGATCATAATCCTTGGTATAATACATTTCCATCATTCCTCTCAAAAGAACCAGTTCCCGTAACCGTGGATTTTTCAAAACCGTATCGGCCGACAAAGCTTTCATCATGCGTCTGTAATTCTCCGGACCTTTCAGAATAGTATTATAATCCGTGAACTTCAACGATCGTGAAATCGCAGTAAAATATTTCGAAAAAAAGTCATTAAAAAAATCCATATAGGACACATTACCGTACAGAACGGGACTATCCATAAAGTACCTTTTTGCAAGCTGATTTTTACCATATGCCTGAGCAAGCTGTTCAAGACCGGCTATCTTATACCGGATATAATTGGCGAAATATGGGTTTGTAGTAAGCGGAAATTCCACTCCCATGCTAATCCGGAAAGTATCCACCTTCGCCTTCATATGATTCTGGTACAGATCATTAAAATTTTTCAGCAGAAAATTATTATACAGTGTGTTAAAATTTTCGATCAGAAAATTCAATTCATTATTATCGACTTCTTTAAATCCGACCTGAAGGTTCTGGGATTCCAGCATCGGGTCGGATTCGCCGGAAGGACGGTAATTCATGGCAGCAATATCGATCACATAGTTTCTTCCGGGTTCAAGAAAAAGGTCAACCCGGTGAAAGCCAATGGACATACTGGCATAAACAGGCTGTGAAATATCAGCTTTGATTTCGAAATGACCGTTTGAATCAACAATAACCTGAGATATCTTCTTTTCATAAAAGGTAATAAGATCCGAAGGTGCAGAAAGGAACAGCGTTTTCCCTTCTGCTCCCGGAGCCTTACCGGTAATAGTGACGGACTGCGGCCTGGCACTCAGACATAACAAAGAGAGAAGCAGTATATGGAAACCGACTTTTATATTAAATTTTTTCATTAAATGCAGTTCAGGAAATTTTAAGGCTGGTAGGGATGAATGCACTGATATCTCCTCCATGACGGTGAATATCCCGGACGATGGATGAACTGATAGCTGAATATTCAGGATAGCTTAGAATAAATACGGTTTCAACGGAAGGAGCAATCACTTTGTTCATCTGTCCGATTCCCCGTTCAAATTCAAAATCAGCCGCCGTTCGTAATCCTCTGAGTATATAAGATGCATTTACTTCGTTGCAAAAATTTACGGTAAGTCCATGGTATACTTTAATCTGGACTCTTTTTTCATTTTGAAAAACTTCTTCCAGCCATTTGATCCGCTGATCGATAGGGAAATATCCTTTTTTATCCGGATTTTCTCCCAATGCCACGATAATCCTGTCAAATAGCGATAATCCACGATGTACAATGGATTCATGTCCACGGGTAATGGGGTCAAACGAACCCGGAAAAACAGCAATTTTTTCCATTTTTAAAATATAGATATGACAAACTTAGTAAAAATCGGGGATATACTTGGAGGTTTCTATATCTGCAGAAACTCAGAGATACATAGAAATTCAACTATTCGAAAGTAAGTGACACCTGAAAAATCTTGGAATTAAGATTGGAAATCCCTTCTGTATAGATATTATTTTCGTGTTTCAATATATCCAGAAGCCCATACATCATCTTCAGTTCAATGCCGAACTTAAACCATTCATTATAAAAATCGAAGCCTACGCCGGCTTCCAGGTAAACATCGTTCGCGTTTAACTTTACTATTTTATCATTACCGGATTTTTTTTCCCTTTTTTTTGCCTGGGAAGCAAGATCGAGGGTATATTGGGCTCCTGATATCAGATATGGCCTGAAATTATAATAACGTTCTGCCCGGTATGTCAATTCCAGCGGAAAGTTGACATATGTAGAAGGAATTTTTTTTGTAATGGAACGTAAAGTGCTTTCCCCATTCCGGTACGTCACAATAGAATAAACCAGGTCACGGTCGCCGAAAGAAAGAGAAGGGATGAAACGGAGTGCAAGATTATCGCCTATTCTCAGATTGCTGACAATACTAATCACAAATCCAGGTCTTCCGACAGATTCAATGCCTAAAATCCGGGCAGAATCCGGAAGAGGAAGAATATCCGGACAATAGGTTGAATCAAAGACGTGGGTATTCAGATCAGCAATCGGGCGAACGGTGAGGAGTGTTTGATTGATTCCCAGGACGAATCCAAAATGCAACAGGTCATGGTCGTAAGTAACCATATTGAGAATTCCACGCTGGCTGTATCCTTTTCCGGGAAAGGAAAACAACAGCAAAGTGCAGAAAGCGATAATAATGTGACGCAAATACTTCAAATCAATCCTACAAATTCACTCAATAAACGAGGAAAAACCATTTTTATTTTGATGATTACATCTATCTCACCGTGAGTTATTTCCTCCCGGTATATATTGTTGCAATACCAAAGCTTAATTTTTTCAGTTTACAATCCTTAAAACCGCACCGGGTTAAAATTCCAAGGAATTTTTCTCCGGAAGGAAACAAAGCAGCTGATTCCGGGAGATAGCAATACGCATGGCTATTACCGGATATCCATTTCCCTGCAGCAGGTATATAAAATTTCGAATACAGTTTGTAAAGAGAGCGGAAAAAAGGATTTTCAGGTTGAGAAAATTCCAGGATCACGACCATTCCTTCCGGGCGGATAACCCGTCGCATTTCCCTGATTCCCGCTTCAAGATTTTCAAAATTTCTAACTCCAAAGGCTACGGTAGCTGCATCAAACCGGTCGTCGGGGAAAGGTATATGCTCAGCATCTCCTTCCCTCAAATCCACGGGAGAATCCGGACTTTTACGTTTTATCTTTTCCTTTGCGATCATTAGCATATTGGGAGAAATATCAATTCCCGTAATGCTATGAATTTTCAGTTTTGATAAAGCAAGTGCAAGATCACCGGTTCCGGTTGCCACATCCAGTAAATTCGACGGATTTTCTCTTTTAAGAATCCGGGTAACTTTTTTTCGCCAGCAGTGGTCGATTCCGAAAGAAAGGAAATGATTCAGGAAATCATATCTCGGAGAGATATCATCAAACATTTTAATAATGCGGGTTTTCTCCGGGGCCATGATGCTATAATTTGATTAATTTCAATAAAAAAAGGAGGTTGTATCAAAAATACAACCTCCTTTTGAAATATTAAAAAATATTATTCACCAAGCATAAGGCGTTTAAATCCGGTAATAGCAAGTTCCTTGTTTGCCTCGGCAAGATATTGAGCGATCGTTTTCTTGGTATCTCTGACAAAATCCTGATTCAGGAGGGTACGTTCTTTAAAGAATTTACCCAGTTTGCCGGTAGCAATTTTTTCAAGCATTTCTTCCGGTTTACCTTCCTGGCGTGCTTGTTCTTTACCAATTTCGATTTCACGATCGATTACTTCCTGGGGAACATCTTTTTTATCGATAGCAATAGGATTCATAGCTGCGACCTGCATAGCGAGTTCATGGCCAATTTCTTCAATATCTTTAATATCCTTTTTATTCAGGCCAAGGATAGTTGCAAGGCGGTTGCCGTGATGATTGTATGCAAAAACAGCCGGTGCTTCGATAAATTCAAAATGTGCAATCTGAATTTTTTCACCGGTTTTACCCAGCATTTCATTTAGTTTTTCTTCAATCGTAACGGAATCCATTTTCAGACCTTTCAGTTCATCGACGGTTTTAGGTTTGAATTTTATTCCGAGGTCAAGAATACTTTTTGCGAAATTCTTGAATTCATCGGTTTTTCCAACGAAATCCGTTTCGCAGTTGACCATAACCAGTCCTGCATAGTTTTTTTCAGCATTAGAGGCAGACAGAACGATACCTTCACTTGCATCACGGTCAGCTCTTTTCACAGCAACTTTTTGTCCTTTTTTACGGAGGTAATCAATGGCTTTTTCAAAATCGCCTTCGGTTTCCTGTAGTGCCTTTTTGCAATCCATCATGCCGGCACCAGTCATTTGACGTAACTTATTAACGTCGGCAGCAGTAATATTCATAATTTCTCCTTAAATAAACAATAAATGGAATATGAAAAAAAACGGGTGCAGGATAGCCGGCACCCGGTAAAAAACCCGAATTATTTTCTTCCGGATCTACCGACAGGTTTACTTATACGTTTACGCTGTGGTTTATTTGATTCGGCAGTATCATTTTTGGTTGCATTTTTAAGCTTGGAGATTTTGGAATCAACAAAATCTTTTTTATTGATTACGATTCCTTTTTCATCCACGTTTTCGCCAATTTCTTCATCATTTTCGATATCGATACCTTCTTCGCCACCTTCACCATGTTCTTCATCGGTAGCTCTTTTATCTTTATCCAGTTTGCGTTCGACCAGCCCTTCTTCGATAGCTTTCACCATAGTTTCCACTATCAGGGAGATGGATTTGGATGCATCATCATTAGCAGGAATCGGGAAATCAACCTGGCGGGGATCTGAATTGGTATCAACAATAGCAAAGGTAGGAATATTCAATTTTTTTGCTTCGGCGACAGCAATATGTTCTTTCAGGATATCCACAACAAAGATAGCAGCCGGCAGACGGTTCAGGTCGGCGATACTTCCCAGGTTTTTTTCCAGTTTTGCTCTTTCACGTGTAAGAGTAAGGCGTTCTTTTTTGGAAAGATTACTATAGGAAGGGCTGTTCATCAATTTATCGATGGAAGCCATTTTCCTGACAGCTTTACGGATAGTAGCAAAATTGGTAAGCATTCCTCCAGGCCAACGTTCAGTAACATAAGGCATGTTAACTTTTTTGACCTGCTCCGCAACGATATCTTTGGCTTGCTTTTTTGTAGCTACGAAAAGGACGCGTTTGCCGGATCTTGAGATCTGCTTCAGAGCATTGGCGGCTTCGTCGATCTTGGCCATGGTTTTATAAAGATCGATGATATGAATCCCGTTTCTTTCCATGAAGATATAGGGAGCCATATTGGGGTTCCATTTCCTTTTGAGGTGACCGAAATGGACACCTGCGTCTAACAAAGCATCAAAATTGGTTCTTGACATATAAATTAATAATGTACTTATTATTTTTTAACGTTTACTGAACTGGAAGCGTTTACGGGCTTTCTTCTGACCGAATTTTTTACGTTCCACCATTCGCGGATCCCTCATCATGAATCCTTTTGCTTTTAATGCCGGACGAAATTCTTCATTGATTTTGCAAAGGGCGCGTGAAATAGCATGCCGTAATGCTTCTGCCTGGCCGGTAATACCACCACCGGTAAGATTGACTTTTACATCATATTTACCGGAAGTATTGGTCACTACAAACGGCTCAAGCACTTCGTACTGAAGAATGGCTGTAGCAAAATATTCTTTATAGTCGCGGCCGTTCACTGTGATCTTGCCATCACCGTCACTCAAATAGACACTTGCAATGGCAGTCTTTCTCCTGCCCGTGGCATTAATGACTTCCATGTTCTTTTATTGAATTTAAATTGATAACTTTTGGTTGTTGCGCTTCATGTTTGTGATCAGGCCCTGCGTACACATAAAGATTACGGAATAATTCGCTGCCCAGACGGTTCTTTGGAAGCATCCCTTTAATGGCTTTTTCCACAATTCCTGTTGGCTTCTTTGCAAACATTTCCTTTGCTGTCCTGATCCTTTGACCACCGGGGAAACCGGTATGACGCAAATATTCTTTATCTGTAAGTTTTTTGCCGGTTAACTTAATTTTATCCGCATTGATAATGATCACATTATCACCACAATCCACGTGAGGAGTGTAATTTGTTTTCATTTTTCCCCTCAGCAGAAGTGCTGCTTTGGCAGCCAGCCGACCAAGAACCTGGCCTTCGGCATCAATAAGAACCCATTCCTTGGTGGCGGTTTCCTTATTTGCGCTGATTGTCTTATAACTCAGTGTATTCATGTAATAATCCTGATTGCTGATGATTAAAACTTTCCTTATAAAAAGGGGTGCAAAGTTACATGGAAATTTTTAACTGCCAAACAATATAGTGAACTTTTTTTATCTTAGAAGCTGGATTTCAGGATTGGGATATTTGCGAATCATCCGTCCTGTCCAATAAAATTGTAAATTTAAAAAAAATAACCTTGCAATATCCGTCAACCGGATTGAAATCTTCATTCAAAAACCGATTTCATATGTTGCGCAAAACTTTTATCATTGTCGGACTCTTTGCCATTGCAATGGCCTTTCTGGAAAGCGCCGTTGTGATCTATCTCCGTGAAATCTATTATCCCGGCGGATTCGGATTCCCATTGAAACCGGTCAGCGGAACAGTCTCCGTTACCGAAGTATTCCGGGAAGCTGCTACCATGGTGATGCTGGTTACGGTGGCACTTCTGGCTGAAAAAGACAACCTGAAACGCTTTGCATTTTTCATCTATTCATTTGCTATCTGGGATATATTTTATTATGTCTTTCTTTATCTCCTGATCAGCTGGCCCTCTTCCTTACTTACCTGGGATCTCCTTTTTCTGTTGCCATGCCCATGGACGGGTCCAGTCCTGGCACCAGTCATCAATTCCATGACTATGATTCTTCTCGCTGTTCTGATTGTGGAAGGGAGAAAAAACGGATCATCCTTTTCTGTTAATTTACCGGAATGGTTCCTTCTGGTCCTTGGTTCCATCCTTACTATCGTCAGTTATTTGAAAGATTATCTCTATTTCATGATAAGCCATTTTCATAACTTTGGATTCTTTTCACTGAGACCTTCTCAGGATATTCTGGAATATTCCGCCCGTTTTTCTCCCGTTCATTTTAACTGGTTTCCCTTTATTGCCGGTGAAATATTGTTCTTTATAGCCATGTTTGACATGATGTGGAGAATCAAAAGGTTCTCATCAACAGCCGATGACTGATTTTTTTGTACTTTTGCGCTCGCTTTTACAAAAATCAACAAGGAGCCTTATATAATATGTCAATAAGTGTAAACCAGATCACGAAGATATACGGTACCCAGAAAGCTCTTGACCAGGTATCGCTAAGAATAGAGCCGGGAGAAATTGTGGGTTTGCTTGGACCAAACGGTGCCGGAAAGAGTACTCTGATGAAAATTCTGACCTGTTATCTTCCTCCCACATCAGGCTCCGCATCCGTTTGCGGATACGATACAATGGAACAATCCATTGATGTCCGTAAAAAAGTAGGTTATCTTCCGGAAAACAACCCGCTTTATCTGGATCTTTATGTCCGTGAATTTCTTCTTTTCATTGCCAATCTGCACAATTCAGCCATGAAAAAAGAAGACCGGATAAAAAATATGCAGGCCCGTGTTGATGAAATTATCGGCCAGACCGGACTTACACCCGAACAACATAAGAAAATCGGAGCTCTTTCCAAAGGATATCGCCAGCGTGTCGGACTTGCCCAGGCATTGTTACATGATCCGGAAGTTTTGATTCTTGATGAACCCACATCCGGGCTGGATCCAAACCAGATCATGGAAATCCGCCAGCTCATCAGGGTAATCGGTGAACAGAAAACCGTTCTTCTTTCCACACATATTATGCAGGAAGTAGAAGCCGTTTGCGACCGTGCCATCATTATCCATAAAGGAAAGATCGTTGCAGATGACCTTACCCACAACCTTCAGACCCTGGCTGCAGAAAAAGCTACAGTGATCGTTGAATTCAGCGTTGCTGTCAATGGAAACCTTCTGAAAACCATTCCCGGAATCACCGGACTGATCGCACTCTCTCCAACAAGTTACCGTATTTCAACCGCTCCGGATAAGGATATCCGTGCGGAAGTATTCCGCTTTGCCGTGGAACATAAACTTACCGTCATCTCTCTCCAAAAGGAAGAAATGAAGATGGAAGAGGTTTTCCAGGAACTGACAAAAAATTAAAATTTCTGTATAAGAAATATTTTATAATTTTGTGTCTTGGAGTGGAGAAATTTGTTTGATTGCAACCACGTTAAAAAATGCTAAAGCAAGCATTCCTCCCTTCTTCTTTTATCCATAAAGAATTAATTTATTAATTATCAACTCTTAAATTTTTAAGATCATGTCTTATCTTTTTACATCGGAGTCCGTATCCGAAGGACATCCCGACAAAGTTGCCGACCAGATCTCGGATGCACTGCTTGATGAATTTCTTCGCTGGGATCCTGAATCCAAAGTAGCATGTGAAACTTTTGTAACAACCGGGCTTGTAGTTTGCGGCGGAGAAGTCCGCACAAACGGATGGGTCGATGTACAGGAAACCGCGCGGAATGTGATTCGCCAAATTGGATACACAAAAGCTGAATACCGTTTTGATTGCGATTCCTGCGGAGTGATCTCCACAATCCATGAACAATCATCCGATATTAACCAGGGTGTTGTCAGAGATAAAATTGAAGAACAGGGAGCCGGCGATCAGGGAATGATGTTCGGATATGCTTGTCGTGAAATGGATAATCTAATGCCGATTTCCATTGAACTCGCTCATATCTTTCTCCAGGAACTGGCTGACATCCGGAAAGAAGGCAAACAGATGAAATATCTTCGTCCAGATGCCAAATCCCAGATCACTGTGGAATACGATGACAATGGCAAACCTCTGCGTATTGATACCATTGTCATTTCCACACAGCATGATGATTTCATCAAGCCGTTAAATCATTCCGAAAAAGCAATCAAAGTTGCGGATAAAGCTATGCAGGATAAAATCACGGAAGATATCCGCAAGATTCTGATCCCCCGCGTTCTGAAAACTCTTCCTGCAAGAATTAAAAACCTTTTCAACGATTCCTATAAACTTTACGTAAACCCGACCGGGAAATTCGTCATTGGCGGACCTCACGGAGATACCGGACTTACCGGCCGTAAAATAATTGTTGACACTTACGGTGGTAAGGGAGCTCACGGTGGTGGAGCTTTTTCAGGAAAAGATTCTTCCAAGGTCGACCGCTCCGCTGCATATGCAGCCCGTCACATTGCTAAAAACCTTGTTGCAGCCGGCGTTGCCGATGAAGCTTTGATTCAGGTCGCTTATGCCATCGGCGTTGCAGAACCCGTCGGATTCTATATCAACACTTTCGGAACTGCCAAAGTAAAGGATAAAAAAGGTAAACTCCTTTCCGACAGCGAAATTGCCGCCAAAGTTTACAAGCTTTTCGATCTTCGTCCCTACTCTATCGTTCAGCGCTTCGGACTTAAAAATCCTATCTTCCTGAAAACTTCCACCTATGGTCATTTCGGACGCGACTTTTATACGGATGAAGTGGATGTTTACTATGAAGTGAAAGGTGGAAAAACTACCAGAACCAACACCAACGGAAAGCCTGTCTATAAAAAGAAAGTTGAGTTCTTTGCATGGGAAAAGCTGGACTATGTTGATAAAATCCGCAAAGAATTCGGATTATAAGATAAATCAAACCTTTCATGTATATTGAGACCGAAAGGAAATTTTTGGTCCGTAAGGATTTGTGGTATGCCGTAAAAAAAAATCCGGGACAATATCTCCGGCAGGCATACCTTTATTCCGGGAAAGATAAAACCATCCGGCTACGCCAGATAGGCGATCAGTATATTATGACGGTTAAGGGCCCTGCCACCGGAATTTCCAGGCAGGAAATCGAATTTTCTGTACCCTCTGAACAAGCTGTTGAATTACTTATGCTTTCCGGCAATGCAGTCGAAAAAATCCGCTATAAGCTGGAATATGATGGAAAAATATGGGATGTGGATGAGTTCCTCGGAGATAACGAAGGACTCATCCTTGCAGAAATAGAAATGGCTTACGAAACTGAAAAGATTTCATTTCCTCCCTGGCTGGGCTCTGAAGTAACAGGTGATCAAAAGTATTTCAATTCATACCTTGCTGAACACCCGTTCAGAAACTGGAAATGACCTGAAATCTTAATGATTTACTACCAGTTTCTTTGTAAACTGAGATTTCCCGTTGATAACAAGAGAATAAAAGTAAACTCCATCCGGAAGATCCTGGGTATTGAATGTAATCTTTCCGGAAAGACTTTCAGGTTCTGCTTCTTTTACAATACTTCCGAGAATGTTCCGGATAACAACCGAGGAATTTATCCCTGAAGGAACTGAATAGTTAAAACTTACGGTTTCCTTTGCCGGGTTGGGATATGCTCCAGATAATATTGCGCGGACAGCTTCAGAAATTCCCAGCGGGAAATGGCTGTAATATACATTCATACATACACTGTCAGCAGGATTGTTATCATCATAAAACACATAACGGATAATCTCATATCCGGAAACTCCCGATGGCATGACATGACCTGAAAAATCAAGTGAATCCGTTCTTCCGGGATTAATGGTCTTGGTATCGGTGGATACATACACTGACGGGCTATAACATTCTCCCCAGCAAAAAACATTCATCGTTCCTGCTGTCAGATACGTTTCTACCTTCTTTACTCTTACTTTAATGGCTGTTGATGAATTATTGGTGACAAAAGCATGAGTTACGATCTCATCTGCATCTTTATTACCTAATTTGTAAACAGTAGAATTATTGGCGATGGGGCCGGTACTGTCGGACAAAGTGAGTGATGTTTGAGAATAAGCAAAGATGGCTGAAAAAAGAATCAGGGAGAAAAAAAGTAAAAGCTTTTTCATAAAGTTATCTATTTAAATATTTAAGATTTTCATTTATGCAAAATTACAACAAATATCGATAATTGAATATGTAAAAATTATTTCTGATAGTTGTGAGGAATTCTGACTTCAAGTGCTCCCATCCCATATTTATTCATGGGAGCTTCAAAAAATTCAATTTGCTTATATTTCTTAAGTTCTGAAATCAAGGCTTCACGCAAAGTTCCGTTACCTACTCCATGAATAAAGGTCACTTTCAGATAATGGTTGGAAATAGCGTTTTCCATGCACCGCAGAAAATGCTTAATTTGGTAATCCAGGATTTCAGAATTATCGAGATGTGAATAATCTTCCATTAGCTGGTGAATATGCAAATCAACTTCGGCTTCCCTGAAATTTGTCCTGTATCTATCTATCAGTTCCGGTTCTGACGAAATACCTGCATGCGATGAAACTCCGGCAGAAGGTTCCTGTTCAGACTTTTTTACCAGGTATTCAGAAATTGAAGCAAGCCGGAAAACAATTGCTTTTCCTTCAACCAATGGAGAATCATGATATTTTGTCTCACTGAAAAATTGCTTCCCCGGAATATGAAATTCAGCATTAAAAGGAGGAATGATCGTATTATCATCATCTTTGAAGTAAAGAAACTGAATCATTCCGGAAGTCCATTCCACCAATTCTTCCCTGTCAATTGTAGCAATAAGCAAGCGGGTTCCTGCAAATACCGATCCGTAATCTTTCCCGGTCAATCCTTTTTCGCCTTTTTCAAGAAAAAGAGTATACAGAACATCCCTGGAAGTATTGTTTACCAGGTAAACATCCATCGGTCCTGTGATCAGCCATTTCTGATCATGAGGAATAAATGCGATGAAAATCACTTCTTCCGATCTTTTCCTGATTGCATCCTGCGAAAGTTCCCGGCTTTTTTCATCAAAAGCTTCTTCTTTAGCAGACGAAACGGGAAGAGACACATTAAACTCTTCATCAAAAAAATGTCCTCCGGCATCTGTCGGATTCAGTGGTATCAGTTCGCTGATCAGTGTTGGAATTTCAAATCCACCCTCGATCAGTACCTTAACCGTTTTTGAATCAATAATGGCGGAGATGATTCCTCCCCCCTTGGAATTCAAGAACTTAACCTTTTCTCCTACGACTGGTTTCATGGTGTGCGAAGTTAACTTATTTTCGTAAATTGCATCCCGTATTAATCAAAAAACAGACCATTATGAGGAAATGCAACCTGCTGTTGCTATCCCTGTTTTTATGGGGATCAGCAACCTTTGCAGGGGGGTATCAGGTTGGCCTACACAGCATGCGGAACACAGGCATGGGGCTGATCGGTACCTCTCTCTATTCTGATGCAAGCGCCTTATTCTATAATCCAGGAGGCGCTTCATTTTTAAATGAGACATGGAATTTTTCAGGAGGGCTCAGCTTCCTGATGACAAGGACGACGTTCCAGGCAAAAGATGTGATGTATCAGACACATATCAAAGACATGGTGAACACTCCATTTTATTTTTATGCTGCCGGTAAACCCTTAAAGGATTTTTGTGTCGGACTTTCCGTGAATACGCCCTATGGTAACGGGTTACAATGGGATGACAACTGGGAAGGCCGTTTTCTGATTCAGAAAATAGCATTCAAAGCCATCACGATTCAGCCCACGGTATCTTATAAGATAAAAGATATCATAGGAATCGGTGTCGGCTTTGTAGTTGCTTACGGAGATGTGAACCTGACCAAAGCGATTCCTTTGAACGGAACCACCAGTGAAGGATCGATGCACATTTCGGGAACTGCAATAAATTACGGATTCAACGCCGGAATCCAGGTTCATCCGGTAAAAGGGTTGAGTCTTGGGGTAGATTACCGTTCAAAAATTGATATGAAGGTTAAAAAAGGGAAAGCGACTTTTAATGTCCCTTCCTCCCTGTCCACAGAATTTCCGGAAAACAAAGTGGATGTTACTTTGCCACTGGTTTCCAACCTTGATTTCGGTGCATCCTATGAAACCGGAAAATGGATGTTCGGGTTAAATCTTTGCTATGTCATGTGGAGTGAATACGATTCCCTGTCTTTTAGTTTTGAAAAAGAAACTTCATACGTACAGAGAACCGTAACTCCTTCTCTATACATCAGCAAGCTGATTCCGCGTATCGGCGTTCAATATAAAGTGAATGATATCATAACAGCCCGGATCGGCGGTTATTATGATGCTTCCCCGGTAAGAGATAATTACCTGGACCCACAGACACCAAGTGACGACGAGATCGGCATTACCTGCGGTGTTTCCATTTACCCGCTCAAAGGACTCAGTATTGATGCGGCATTCCTTTACCTGATGGGGATTGAAAGAGACGGTTCTTATAGTCCGGACAATTTTTCCGGAACATATAAGAATACTTTGTACAGCCCTGGAATCGGCCTGACATATCAGTTTTAATTTTTAAATCCGGCTTTTATGAAAAAGATAATCTTCATATTGATTTCACTTGTCCTATTGGTTTCCTGTGAGCGCAAAATCGATGAGTTCAAACCCGATGCCAACGGCGTTGACTTTTCCAACTTTGTTGCAGTAGGCAATTCGTTGACCTCCGGTTATGCCAACGGAGCCTTGTATAAATCGGGTCAGGAAAATTCCATTCCCAACATTATGGCTCAGCAATTCAAGCTGGTGGGTGGGGGTGAATTCCGGCAGCCGCTTTTAGAAACGGAAGACGGAGTTGGTGTATCGATCACTTCCAATGGCTTTTATTACACGACCAAATTATCACTTCAACTGATTCCTGACATGGATTGTGACGGGAAACCATACGGCACTTATTCTCTGAAGCCATCATTATACAATCCAAACGTCGATCAAAACACATTAAAAACCAATTTACTGGCAAAGCCCGCCATGGATGGTCCATACAACAACATGGCTGTCCCGGGAGCTACAGCTCAAACTCTTTTCATGTCAGGATATGGTTTATGGAATCCGTTTTTTAAAAGGTTTGCCACCAACTTATCCACTTCCATTATGGCTGATGCCGTGGTTCAGAAACCCACATTCTTTTATCTGTGGATCGGAAATAATGATGTACTTGCTTCAGCGCTGGAAGGGACAGACCGGCTGATCACGCCGGTGGACACTTTTGCGAAATATTTCACACGGGCAGTTAAATCGCTGGCAGAATCCGGAAAAAGTCCGAAAGGTGTAGTTGCCACCATTCCCGATGTGGCCTCTGCCGCATATTTCAGTACGATTTCCTCAAAGCTTCCATATAATAGTGTAAATCTTACGGCAGCGGAAGCAAGCGGGTTAAACACCCTTTATTCTATGTACGGACATCCGGAAATCGTCTGGAAAGAAGGAAAAAATCCTTTTGTGATCGCTAATTCAGAAACCGAATGGGTTCAGATGGGACCGGAAGATTTATTCCTCCTGAATTTCCCGACAGATTCTGTTAAATGTAAAGGAATGGGAGTTGCTGACCAGTCAGGTGCAATTCCAAAGCCCTACCCGATTCCCGGAGAATATGTTCTCGATAAAAACGAGCAAACGAATATTCAGAATGCTATTAAGCAGTACAATGAGATCATCCTGGCTAATGCCGTCCAGTATAATCTTGCGGTTGCGGATATGAATGCGTACATGAAAACCCTTCAGCCCGGAATTATTTTCGACGGAATAAAGATGAGCCTTCAATTTGTACAGGGAGGAGTTTTCTCTACCGATGGGCTTCACCTGACACCTCGTGGTAACGCAATGGTTGCCAACCGGTTCATCCAGGCCATCAACAGCAAATATGGATGTAACATCCCGCAAGTGGATGTAACGCAATATAAAGGAATCGTTTTCCCTTGATTTAGAAGTTTCTCAGAAACTTCATCATCTTCGTCATAGCACGGCCACGGTGGCTGATGCCGTTTTTCAGATGAGCCGGCATTTCGGCAAAAGTCTGGCGGGAACCTTCGGGAAGGAAAACCGGGTCATAACCAAATCCACCGTCGCCGTGTTTTTCGGTCATGATGGTTCCATGGATCCGGCCTTCAAAAAGATATTCTTTCCCCTCATAGATCAGACAAACCACGCACCGGAAAGCGGCTTTACGGTTTTCAACTCCGGAAAGCTCTTTCAGAACTTTACGGATGTTATCTTCAAATTGGCAACCTTCTCCGGCATACCGGGCGGAATATACCCCAGGACGACCCTCCAGTGCATCGATCTCCAGGCCGGTATCATCTGCGAAGCAGTTTCTGCCTGTTTTTTCATAGATGAAATGGGCTTTCTGACGTGCATTCTCTTCCAGCGTTGTGCCGGTTTCCGGGATTTCGGTATTCAGCCCGATATCACCCAGACCCACTATATTCAGAGAATCTCCGGTAATTTCACGTATCTCCCGGAGTTTATGGGAATTATTGGTAGCAAAAACAAGTTCTGTCATAATCATAAAAGATTCAGGAATTCCGAAGGGTTTCTTCAATCAGCCGCGTAAAAAGATCACGGACGGTCCATCCGTAAGCACGGGCCATCTTCGGAACGATGCTTTGTTCTGTCATGCCCGGAATGGTATTGACTTCCAGGAAATAAAATGTATTTCCTTTCAGAATATAGTCAAAGCGGACAACTCCCCTGCAATTGAAATGATCATAAAGTTCAGATGAAATTTTCCGGCATTCATTGGAAATATTATCCGGAATATCGGCCGGAACTACTTCACTGGACAAGCCATCCTTGTATTTTGCTTCATAATCGAAAAATTCCTTTTTGGAAATGATCTCAGTTACCGGGAATGCAATCACTTTGCCTTCATGCCGCAAGACACCGCAGGTAAGCTCACGGCCTTCGATGAATTCTTCGGCAAGAATTTCCGGATCTTCATGAAAAGCTCGTTCTATGGCTTCGGGAAGTTCCTTTTCATTATGAACTTTTGTCATACCGACACTCGATCCCCCGTTATTCGGTTTGATGAACATGGGGAATGACAGATTCTTCCGGATAATTTCTGAAGGATTCTGTGTATGACGGAAAAGATGCACTGATTTGGCCGTCGTGTACCCCAGGGATGAAGCCACACCCTTGCAAAAACTCTTATTGAAAGTCAGGGAAGATGTTGTGGATCCGCAGGTTGTATAAGGAATACCTAATAGATCAAAATAGCCTTGGAGTTTCCCATCTTCGCCCGGGGTTCCATGTATTGCACTGAATATCAAATCGAAACATACCGTAGCTCCGGGAATGTCAACGGAAAAATTTTCGCGGTTCACCGGGATTTTTTGTCCTTCCCAACGGCAATCCCAACCATCTTTTCTGATTTCAATCAGGAAAGGGCGGTATTTCGAACGGTCGAGGTTTTTATAAACCTGTTCACCGCTTTGAATGGAAATTTCAAATTCGCCTGAATAACCGCCACAAACAACAGCAATGGTAAGCATAAGAACACAAGTTTAAACAGATGGTAAAATTACGAATAAACCGGGTTCCGTTGTATATCTTTCAATTTTTCCGTAAGTTTGTCGGGAAATACAATATTTCAAGGCATTTCAGGTTATTTGTAAAAACCTCATGGATGGATTTTTTTCGTTTTCTGGCAAGTAAGAAATTTCTTAAAAATTTTGCCTGGGCAATTGTACTGAGCATCCTTTTTATGTGGATCGTGATGCTTATTCTTCGTGTTTATACGCGTCATGAAAGTTATTATACGGTTCCTGATTTTTCGGGAAAGACCGTAGATGATCTGACTACCAGTTCCAGCTACCGTAATTTTGAATTCGTGGTGATTGATTCGATTTACGATCCGGAAAAACCGAAAGGGACTGTTCTGAACCAGGATCCTCTTCCCAAAGCCAATGTAAAATCAGGGAGAAAAATATATCTTACAATCGTTTCCATCATTCCTGAGAAAACCGTAGTTCCTGACCTGAAATCACTCACATTGCGCCAGGCAATAAATACGCTGACCGCTACCGGATTTAAAATCGGGCATATTTCTTATGTGCAGTCATTCGATGCCGATGCGGTTCAGCAACAAATGTTTAACGGGAAAGTTTTAACTCCCGGAACAAAATTGGAAAAGGGATCTCTCATTGATCTTTCGGTGGGAATGGGTTCCCGTGGAAAAGCAGATGTACCCGCATCTTCAACGGAAGCATCCGATTCATTGTAAACATAGATGACTGAATTCATATGAGCAACACCATTCCGGAAATATTCAGGCATTTCAAAGGAAGAAAGATTATCCTTGCTGGAGCTTTAATGTTTCTCTCCTGCTCTTCTGTCTTTTCACAGGAAATTCTTACAGGATTGCAGTTCAGCCCGGTCATTCACCAGAAATGGGTGGAGTCCCGCATGCAAAAAAGCATTTCATCAGAAAATGATACGCTCCCGATCCGTCTCCCCTTCTATGATGATTTTTCGAAACCCACGGTTTTCCCTTCCACAGACCGTTGGATCGACCGTGAAGCATTTGTAAATACCGATTATCCGGTTTATCCGGTCAATTTGGGTGCAGTCACCCTGGATGCAATCAATGACTCGGGAAGTATGTACTCTGACGCAGTACCAGGCCCACAAACTTTTATTGCCGATCATCTTACATCACGTTATATACGGATGGATTCGATATTCTCTCCGGCTCCCAAAGCGCTTACTCCCGCCGACTCTGTTTACCTGAGTTTTTATTATCAACCCCAGGGAAGAGGGCTTTTCCCAAGCACTTCCGACTCACTGGTTCTGAGATTCCTCATACAACCTGCTTATGACAGCATCTCCCCTACAGATACGGTACATTTTGATGATCAATGGCTTGAAATCTGGTCAACTAAAGGAATGTC
The DNA here is from genome assembly GCA_030706225.1 of Bacteroidota bacterium. GTDB lineage: Bacteria > Bacteroidota > Bacteroidia > Bacteroidales > FEN-979 > JAUZOW01. The sequence continues at coordinate 25,338 of JAUZOW010000009.1, forward strand.
GCTCGACACTTTCTATTTTAACAATAATGTCTGGTTTAAAAGAGTCATGATCCCGATAAAAGATCATAGGTTCTTTAAAAGAAATTTCCGGTTCCAGTTTTATAATTACGTCAGCCTCGCAAGCAGCTCAATTCCTGCCTGGCAAAGCAACTGTGATCAGTGGAATATTGATGAAATATATTTGAATGCTCATCGCAATATAGGTGATACTGTTACCCGGGAAATCCGGTTTCTTGACCGCCCACCCTCGATGCTTAAGTCGTATGAATCCATGCCTTATACTCAATACTGCAACAATCCGACAGCTGAAATGCAGGATTCACTGCATATCTATATTACCAATAGGGACACGATAAGCCACAATACGAATTATTCTTATTCAATGTACAATGAATCAGGAAGTTTTAACAAGACATACAATGGAGGAAATCATATAATTGAGCCTTTCTATGATGCCGGTTATGTGACCTATCCGCCTTTTGCACATCCTCCCATTCAATATTTCTTCCCGATCTCCAACACCGACAGTGCGATATTTTTCCAACGGCATATTATTAAAGATGTAACTCCCGGCTCTGTTCTGGGAGATACCATTTCACGTGAACAAAAGTTTTATAACTACTATGCCTATGATGATGGGACACCGGAAGCAGGATATGGTTTAAAAGGAACAGGAGCTTTAATGGCTTATCGTTTCCAGCTTGATAAATCTCCCGATACCCTGCGCGCAATCAGTATCTACTTTAATAAAACGCTTGCTGATCTTTCACAGAATTATTTCTATCTGACTGTCTGGAATGATAACAGCGGAACTCCCGGAGATACTATTTACTCCCAGTTGGTTCTTCCTCATTATACTGATACACTAAACAAATTTTACACATACCATCTTTCTCCTGCACTCCGGATCAGTGGCACCTTCTATATCGGAACAATCCAGACAACGGATAACAACATGAATATTGGCTTCGACCGGTATAATAACTCACAGGATAACCTCTTTTATAACACCACTGGGAATTGGATTTCCTCTTCTTATTCAGGAGCTCTGATGATGCGCCCCATCATCGGGAAGCCAATTCCTTTAGGAATTCAGGAAATTCAAATAGAGAAGAGGAGACTGGCAATTTATCCCAATCCTGCCAGGGGAAATAAAGTAAATATCGTCCTTCCAGCCGGCGAATCAAACGATTACGGTGACTGGAATATGGATATTCTGACAATGACAGGTTCACGGGTATATTCCGGACCTTACGTACAGCAGCTTGATATTTCTACTTTTTCCGGAGGTATTTATATAATTGATTGCCGCCAGAGAAATTCAGGCATTCATTATTTCAGTAAACTTGTGGTTATTCCATAACGCCCATGCCGGATACGCCTATAACTGATAATCTTCAGGCACCGGATGAACCGATTGAATTGTATGAACATTTCCGGTTTACGGTTGACAGAGGGCAGGCTCCTTTGAGAATAGACAAGTATCTGGTTGCCAAGTTGGGAAGCGCTTCCCGCAATCGTATTCAGAATTCAGCCCGGGCAGGTAATATCCTGGTAAACGATAAATGTGTTAAATCCAATTATAAAGTCAGGCCGCTGGATGTCATTTCAATTGTTCTTGCTTATCCTCCGCGGGATACCGAGATCTACCCTGAAGAAATGCCGCTGAATATCCTTTATGAAGACAATGATGTGCTTGTTCTTAATAAAGAAGCAGGAAGAGTCGTTCATCCCGGTCATGGAAATTTTACCGGCACCTTGCAGAACGGACTTGTTTATTATTTCCAAAAAAAGAACGAACAAAACGGAACCGATCTAAAGCCTTATCTGGTTCACCGGATCGACAAGGACACCTCAGGAATTCTACTGGTAGCTTGTAATGAATTAGCGCAAACCCGGCTGGCAAAACAGTTTTTCGATCATACCATCGACAGAAAATATATTGCACTGGTTTGGGGAAATCTGAAAGAAGACGAAGGCACTATTTCGGGATATATCGGCAGAGATATCCGGAACCGGCTGATCATGAAAATCTATGATGAAGAGGATAAAGGAAGACGTTCGGTTACTCATTATAAGGTGCTGGAACGCTTTGGATATGTAACCCTTGTAGAATGTACCCTGGAAACAGGCCGGACACATCAGATAAGAGCTCATTTCAAACATATCGGTCATCCTCTTTTTAATGATGAGCGATATGGCGGAAATGAAATATTGAAAGGAACAACTTTTACGAAATATAAACAGTTTATTGAAAACTGCTTCCGGATCATGCCCCGCCAGGCTCTTCATGCCCGTTCACTGGGCTTTATTCATCCCACAACCAAAGAATTTCTTTTCTTTGATTCGGATTATCCGGATGACATGAAAGCCCTGCTTGAAAAATGGAGAAAGTATTCACAGAATAAATCCATGGAAGTCGATTGAGATGATGGATACCAACAACAGCAAAAAAACAAAGAAAAAAGTACCGGTAAGCCAGATTCTGGTTTCCTGCTACTTTTGGTTTACACTCTTTTTTATTGCAGCTGTGATGTTCCCTTTTGCATTACTGGTGTGGACATGCACGTTTTTATTTGATTCCAATCGTAAAATTCTTCACCGGTTTACATGCTTCTGGTCCGATATTACCCTGAACAGTAATTTATACTGGAAAGTCCGGATCCGGGGCAGGGAAAAAATCCAGAAAGGCGTTCCTTATGTTATGGTCTCTAACCATCAGTCGGGAGCTGACATTATGGTTCTTTTCAAGCTTCACCGGCATTTCAAATGGGTTGCCAAAAAAGAGCTTTTTTATGTTCCCTTCATTGGATGGGCTATGGCACTTAACAGATATATTCCCATCATCAGATCCGAAGGCCGCAGCAAGCTTACCATGATGGACCGCGCCAAAGAAGCTATTGGACAAGGCAATTCCGTAATCATATTCCCGGAAGGGACAAGAACCCGCGATGGACACATTCAGCCTTTTAAATCAGGAGCTTTCCGGCTTGCCATCGAAACAGGCGCCCCGGTCCTGCCGATTGTTGTCAAAGGAACTTTTGTTGCAATTAAAAAAGGGGAATTTCTGATTTATAAAAACAAAAACATCGAGGCAGTCATTCTGGATCCTATCTCCACCAAGGGATTTACCCACAAGAACATAAAAGAGCTGATGGAAAAGACATCTTCCCGAATCCGGGAAGAACTGGAAAAGTAGTTACTGCTGTTTTCAATTCACTTTGTTGTACAACGAATCTCTTTCCACAGGAATACGATGTGCTTCCTGAATGATGGTTTTCATCTCAGAGACCGTAAGTTGAGGAGTTTGTTCTTCAGCTCCGGCCAGTGAATAGATCCGGGTGGAATCGTTGATGGTTCCATCCATATCATCTACTCCAAAAGAAAGAGCCAGTTGTGCCATTGGTTTTCCCAGCATCGGCCAGTATCCTTTCAGATGAGGAAAATTATCCAGGAAAAGTCTTGCGATGGCATAGTTTTTCATATCTTCAATAACTGAAGTTTCTGATATTCCGGAAAGTTCATTATTCATATTCCTGAATTTCAGTGGAATAAAAGCATTAAAGCCACCGGTCTGATCCTGAAGATCACGGAGAAGCTGCATATGTAAAATGCGTTGCCGGTAGGTTTCAATATGACCGTACAGCATGGTGGCATTGGATGTGATTCCAAGCCTGTGCGCAGCCTCATGGACCGCCAGCCATTCACGGGTCGAAGCTTTGGTTTCGCAGATCTTTTTCCGGAGTGTATCGTCAAGGATTTCGGCGCCACCACCCGGAATGGAATTCAATCCGCAATCTTTCAGGTATTTCAACCCTTCGGCATTTGTAATCCCCTCTTTCTTGATGATATAATCCAACTCTACAGCTGAAAGCGCTTTAATATGCAAGTCAGGACGGATATCGTGGACCTTTTTGAATAATTCCCCATAATATTGCAGCCCTTTCTCCGGATGAACAGCTCCCGTAATATGAATTTCTCTGACAGTAGCATCTGCTTTGCAAACAGAATCCAGCATTTCCTCAATAGTCAGATCCCAGCTCTTTTTACTAAAATGATTCGAATAGGAACAAAACCGGCATCGGTTCACACATATATTTGTCGGTTCAATATGAAAATTACGGATATAATAAACATCGTTTCCATTCAACCTCCGGCGAACAATTTCCGACAGGAGTGAAAGCCATCCAAGGCCTGCATTTTCATAAAGGAGAAGAGTTTCTCCTGCATCAATTCTTTGTCCTTTTAAAATCTTCTCTGCAATCTTTTTTAATGAAGAGTCTACAGGGAAGAAAAGAATATCTTCGTTAATTTCTGAATTCATTTTACTTTTTAATAATCTTTCCGGTATATATCCACCGGTCGTTCCGGAGCCGGATACAATAGATGCCGCCAGGTAAATTGTTTATAGATACAGAAAGATCCCCGGAAGCATCTTTATATTTTTTTTGCGTATTTACCAATTCGCCAATCACATCATAAATATCAATGGAATAATAGCCGGGCGTTATATCTTCACCCGAAATACAGATCCTGTCGCCGGCAGGATTTGGGAATATTTTCAAAGAAGTCTGATGGGTAATTTCAGGGACAGATAAAGCCCAGCCATCCATCTTTAAAGCACCGGTATTATCGGGATCAAGCCAGGGTTTCAACTGACTGGTTGAATCCGTACCGTTACTTTGCCAGGAATAGGAAAATTTCCCAAAATAATCCGGAAGATTCAGGTCTGTACTATCACAAGAGGACTGTCCACCGGTAAGTGTTCCAACCAATCTTCCTTTATAGTCAAACAATGGAGATCCCGAAGATCCGCCTTCCGTTACACCATGTCCGTTAGTTGTCCCAACCCAGATGACTTTCCAATGGGATGGAATACCGCTTCCATTCCAGCTTGTTGTTGTCAGGTTGGAACGGTACGTTGATATTTTTTTCAAATCTCCTTCCGGATGATGAATCACGACACCTGATGGGCTCATAGTGTCCTTTCGGCTCCATCCCTGGTAAAACACATCAAAGGAATCAGGAATATCCTGGTTCAGCCTGATCAGGAAAAAATCGGATCCCGTAGATCCCCCGCCTCCTCCATGAGCTTTAAGGACAGCTCCTGTCAGGGACTTAGGAGTAGGATATATTGACGGATTATCACAACCTGATGCTTCATAATTAAAGTAGAAAACCCATTCCTGCAAATCGGAATCGGAAGAATACAAACCACAATGATCGGCAGTCAATACATAGGGTGTGTGATCCCGGCGAGTATTATTCAGAACAGAGCCTGTACACCAGAATAATGAACTGCTTCTTTTCACCTGGATGCGAACGACACCTTTGATTTGCTTCTGCCAGTCCTCCCCTTCGCTGCAATGGACATTTACCTCACAGGAACCTGCGTAATTGGAAGGAGAATTCATACCGGCAGGTGAATCAACTCCCCGGTATGCATAAGCAATTTCATTAATATGAAGCTGTAATGATCCGGTATTATCATCCGGGGAATAATATTCAAGAGTAACCCGGTCGCCATATACCATTTCGGTAGCAAAAAGGCCGGATGCAGAATTGTTCCGGGAAGTGAATGCCCCGATGACCTGTTGTTTGTTATTATTATAAAGGAAAAGCTGTCCTCCTTCAGGAATATAAAAGCGATCGAAATAAACTGAAACCGCCAAAGCTCCCGGCAGGTTCACCGTAACCCGCCAGATTTTTCCACCTTCCGGAAGGGAAACCCATGAACCTGCACGATCAGGGCTTATATCCGAAGGAATGGTTACTGCAAAACGAAAAGGTGTTGGGGATTCCTGATCTTCCGCCGACAACGCCTCGATATCCGGAGCATTGAACATTATTTCAGGAATTTTATCCGAAGAAATATCCCATTTTATGGAGGGTGGTATTCCAGGCATTCGAAGCTGCCCGTAGCTCTTCCCAGGAAAAATCAGCAGGATACAGGAGAGCAGAATAAGGTAAATACAAAAATGTCTCAACCTTAATTAATTTTAATGAGTGATCACTATTTTTTTAATTACCGATGAATGGTTGTTCTGTATATGAAGCAGATAAATTCCTGATGAAAATCCAGATAGATCCATTTCAATTTTTTCTCCGGTAAAAGAAGAAGCAGACATATCGCCAAGTATATTCCCTGAGATATCCGTCAGTATGAACCGGGTATCTTTTTCCATTCCGGAATGCTTTTCAAGAAGAATCTTTCCGGCAGAAGGATTCGGATAAATCTGCCAGTCAGTGTCCCCTGGATGATTTTCAATTCCCACCACCGAATTAATGGAGATATCGTCAAGCATAAAAACGAAACCATCATTCGTAATACACTGAATGCCAATATATACCTTTTCCCCATCATATGCAGAAAGGTCGAATGTCATTTTGGTCCAGTTATCGGGAGCCTGTTCACCGCCAGATTTGGAAATAACAGTAAAATCAGAAACGGTATTTCCTCCCGTGGATACGCAAATATTGAATTTTTCAGCTCCATAAACGGAATTATAAGTCATAGCCCAAAGTTCCATTTTTGAATTTACTCCAAGTTGAAGACGGGGAGAAATCAGCCATTTATCGTTCGGGTTGTTGGGCGGCATGGAAGAGAAACAAGCAGCGAATTTTGTTCCGGAGTGAGCGATCATATTTGCCGGAGAATTTGTCAGAACGGTAGGATTGAAATTGATCCAGGCCATTGGCATACCTGAATTCGGAAAAGATACATTCTGAATTGCATATGTCATTCCTCCGTTCACATCAATGGTGCCCCAGGGTGAAAAATCAAGAGAGAAATCTGCAATGGAATCAAAATTTTGAATTATAGAAGAAGGCAATGCAGGGGTATCAGAGCCCGGATCCACTTCCATATCATCCAGCATGAATAAAAAAGCATCATTGGAAACACAGTTGACAGCAATATACACTTGCTGATTGCTGTATGCAGAAAGGTCATAGGAAAATTTGGTCCATTTTGTTGGCGCTTCCAGCGGATTGGAACCTGAAATAACGGTAAAACTGGATGGTGTGCTATCCGTCACGGAAACAGCCACATTAAACTTTTCAAGACCATATTGAGAAGTATAGGATTTTACCCAGA
>JAUZOW010000090.1 GCA_030706225.1 Bacteroidota bacterium
CGAAGGCCGCTCAGCTTTAGATACATTTGGGTTCGTTGCTGGAGACGGCTGAGCTGCTCGGCTTCTACCATTCGGGCAATGAGTTCATGAGCCGTGGGCAACTCGTGGGCCGGCAGTCCCAGGACGGTTCCGTACGTCTGGGCCATGCCCACCAGTTTTAACTGAGTAAGCTGTTCTAAGGTTTGGTCCGTGTTAATCATGTGTTGGGTGGTTTTAAGTTAATACTATGATTTATTGATAATCTTCCTCTCCTCTGATGTTTTCATGATCAGGTAGACTCGTTAAAAGATTTTGATTTTGATCCGGGGAGACTTTGTCCAGTCCCCGTTCCAGAATATTTTTAATGACCATATAGGTTACCTTATATCCTGCCATGGCCCGATTACAGGCTGCTTCCAACCGGTCATTGCCGTACTTTTCACCCAGCCGTAAAACACCAAGGCAGGAGTTATAAGTCTGCTCAACAAAGATCTTCTGCTCGAGGATCCTTCCAACAGCATTGGCTGTTTGGCTACCGATGGCTGTGGCTTTCTCCACAAAGTATTCTTTGCTATAACCTTTGATCTGCAAGTAATGTTTTTGAGCAGGCGGCAGGTGTTCTTCCAAAGTAGTATAACCATTTCTTCCATAATCCCGTCTGTGGCTAGCAATACGAATGGTATTAAGGTAAATTTCAACATGATCCGTATCGTAGATGATGTGAACTTTCTTGCCGATGTTCTGGTTTGGTACACTGTAATGATGCCAATCCTCTCCCAAGGTCACATGGCAGTTGCGTTGAACCGTTGCTTCCACCTTATGCTTTGGGATAAAAGGCTCTATCGGCAAGGGTAAAAGCAACGGCTTTTCATGGAGGGAGAATCGATCCCGGCGGCTATAATCAAGTCGCTGGAAGTTACGATCATTGAACTTGTCAAGCTCTGCCCACAAGGCTTCATTCATCTGTCCAATAAAATGAAAGATCCGGTTCCGTAATGCGGCATAAACGCGGTTATATACAGCATTGACGTGGCTCTCGGCCGAAGCTTTATCCCGGGGCTTTCTTATTCTGCTGGCCATCAGGGTGGTTCCGTAATGCAGAGACCATTGCTGAGCAAGTTCATCGAAGGTCGGTTCGTAACGGTTGCTCTTTTTTACTATCTGGGCCATATTATCGGTTTTTGCAGATTGAGGAACCCCTCCCAAATAATTAAAAGCATTATTCAAGGCATTAAGCAAATAATCCCGCCGGGCCGTAGGAAGAGCCTCAATATAGGTGAAGCCCGAGAAGGGAAGGACGCAAACCAGTACCGGACACCAGGTGATCTCTCCGGTTTGTTCATTCACCAACGCTATTTTATCTCCGGCAAAATCGAACATCATACTGGCTGCAGGCACATGGTCAAAATGCATCACTGCTCTCTTGGTCTCAAGATATCGACTCAGGTGTTCGCAAAACTGGGAATGACCATAGCCTTCCGGTACCATTTGCCTATATTCTTCCCACAGAATGGTCCGGGTTGCATGGGGCTTCTGCAATTCATCGTAGAGTACCGGTAAACGGCTTTGTAAATCGCTCCATCGCCAATCCGTTGCTTGAGAAGATGGTTCTTTGTAGAACAAAGAAGATAGTTCAGGATCTGTAAGTACTAGGAGATCTTGAGGGTTTTTCTCAAGGGGATTTAAACGGCGAATGTACTCATTCACCGTTTCTCGGGAAAGATGGATTTCCCTGGCAATCTCACGATTGGATTTGCCATTGGATTTGAGTTGTAGGATGCGTCTTATCTGCAACATGGTTAAAGGTCTGTTTGACATCGTAAAAGGTTTTTTCTTCCTTATACGATCCCATGTTGCCCTTTGGATTTAGTGGCCTACTTTACGCCGGAATGTCAGTTTTAAAGTTTCTGCTTCTTAGTCAAAAAATACTTTAACCACTGGCAGGTTTTACTCCGGAATGAGTGGCCTACTTTACTCCGGAAAAGGTGGCCTACTTTGCTCCGGAATTACTGGCCTATTTTACTCCGGAAAAGGTGGCAGGTTTGGTCCGGAATAGTCATCTGGGTGACAAAACCCCGGGCCAAATGATGGATGAAACTAACGTAAAAATGTCTAATTTTGAATGGCCCGAAAAATAGGGAGGCTTACACAAATCTCCTACCCATGATTTTCCAAACAATAAAAATTTTTTAACCGAAATTAAGCTTATTGGGGTCTGAATCCTTCATATGCAACATCCATTCCACCCATTTAATATTCCCGTCATTTTTATGGCCATAAAGAACATCTTTTAAAAAGTTATAGCTCATATAACTGATATAAGCGGTGCTCAGTTTCCGTGTTTTCAACCAGGTCATGTAAAACTTTTTTTTCAGATGAGCAGGTTCATAGATGCGCCGGATTTTATCGTAGATGAATCTTTCCAACTCTTCACGATCGGTTTCGTATGGGTTGTAGACGATCCGGGAGGCATCAAACATAGGCCAGTCCTGAGGTGGATTGTTGTGCACAATACGCCCCTCCTCCTTTAGTTGGGTGTATAATGCCGTACCGGGAAGCGGAGTCATAATGGATATCTGAATGGTGCTCGCCTGGCACCGGAGAATGAATTTTATCCTGTCTTCTATCGTTTGAGGAGTATCCGTCGGCCATCCGAACATAAATCCGGCGATCACGCCGATCCCATGTTTCTGGATTTTTCTGAAAACACGATTATAGGATTCCACACCCATTTTCATGTTAATCTTCTTATTCACATATTTCAGTTGCTCGACATTTTCTGTTTCCACACCCAGAAAAAGAAGCTTGCATCCGCTCCGGGCTGCTGCCCGAAGCACCTCTTCATTATCGGCAGCATTGAGGGCAACCTGACCGATCCATTTTTTTTTCAATCCTGTCGATTCGATCGCTTTAAACAGTTCAATGGCTCTTTTTTGGGATTCAGGAGTGTTCCCGACCAGGTTGTCATCAGCAATTGCAACATAGTCCTGGGGGATCACTTTCCATTCTTCGATCACGTCTTCCAAAGGCCGGTAGCGGTATCTGTTCCCGTTAAAGGCTGTAACAGAACAAAAGCTGCAGTTCATCGGGCATCCCCTCGAAGTTTGAATAGTGGCAAAATAATAACCCGGAAACAACAAATCTCTTCGTGGAACAGGCTGCCGGATCACGGATGTCATTTCCCCGCGATATTCTCTTTTCAGCTGCCCTTTTTCAAAATCCTCCAGGACCTTCGGCCATATGCTCTCCGCTTCCCCGATAACCACTGTATCTACATATTGCCGGGCTTCTTCGGGGCAAAGAGAGGGATGAATCCCTCCAATGACCGTAGGAATGCCCTTTTCCCGGTAGATCTTTGCCAGCTCATACGCCCGGAAAGCTGTCGCGGTGAAAGCCGTAAATGCGACAAGGTCGGCCGGATAATACCTGAAATCCCTGAAATTTTCATCAAGTATCTTGATCTTCCAATTAGAAGGAGTCAGAGCAGCTATGATTGCCAGTCCGATGGGCTGATAACGCGTCTCTATATTTGTTTGAAGTCCCATACCTGTCTTAACCATCGGGTTTATCAACAGGAGGGTTCTGTTTTTCTTCGTCATGAGGGTATGATTATCGGGTTGGGTTTAATCCAGCAACCTAAAGTTAATTCTGTAAAAGTACTTCTATTTTTAATAGGTCTTAATGCCTTCCTCAAACATTGCTACATGATTAAGATTTTTGCTCAAAAGGTTGTACGATATGGATCCTGCATACGGTGTTTTCTGAAAAGTTGTACCTTTGCTTTAGTCTGAATAAATGCTGAATGAGCCAAATCCTTATTATTCTTGCATTGATCCTGATGAATGGTTTCTTTTCCATGGCAGAGATCGCTATTGTATCTTCACGAAAATCGAAACTGGAAGAACTTTCAAGAAAAGGAAATAAAAGTGCAAAACTTGTTCTTGATCTGTCGGAATCACCCACTTATTTCCTTTCAACTATTCAGGTCGGAATCACGCTGATCTCCATCCTTCTTGGTGTCTTTGGCGGATCCAGCATTGCGAACCATCTTTCGGATGTTTTTATCAAATGGGGCATCCCTGCTCCTTATGGTTACGAACTTGCTGTTATCCTTGTCGTTCTGCTGATCACATTTTTCTCTATTATTATTGGCGAGTTGTTTCCAAAAAGGATCGGACTGGCCAATCCTGAAAAAATAGCTATGGCTATTGCCCGCCCGATTGTCATTCTTTCACAGATCGGACATCCTTTTGTCTGGCTTCTCAGCACCTGTACGGAATATCTGGTCAGAACATTCAGAGTTCAAAAAGAACAGGAATCGCAGGACCCGGAAGATGAGATTCGTGCTCTGTTGGAAGAAGGCACAGAAGTGGGTACTATTGATGAGATTGAGCAGGATATTGTGGAAAGGGTTTTTCACCTTGGCGACCAGAGGATTGAAGCGTTAATGACCAACCGGAATGATATCATCTGGTTGGACATTGAAGATACCCGTGAAAACAATATTGCAAAGCTGACAGGAAGTCTTCACACAGCATACCCGGTCTGTAAGAAAGAAATCGATGATGTCATTGGAATTATATATGCCAAGGATCTTCTGATTTCCCTTTTGAATGATTCTACCTTTGATATCCAAAAGAGTATTAAGCCTGCCAATCTTTTCCCCAACGACCTGACCGTTTACCAGGTACTTGGGAAGTTTAAGGAAACCCATTCCCATACAGGATTTATTGTAGATGAATACGGATCAATTGAAGGAATTGTATCCATCACGGATATTCTTGACGGGTTGGTAGGAGATATTACCCAAACTGACCAGCCTGAAGTAATCCACCGGACCGATGGGTCATGGCTGATCGATGGCCGGCTGGCATTTTTCGAATTTTTACATGAATTCGAAATCGATACTTCCGATTTTTCACAGGCTCAGTTCCAGACCATGGGAGGATTTATGGTCCACAAACTGAAGATGATTCCCAAAGAGGGAGATTGCTTTGAATGGGCCGGATATCGCTTTGAAATCATAGACATGGATGGGAACCGCGTTGATAAAATTCTGTTATCCAAGTTATAATGGTATTCCGGAAAATACTGATCGATCCAATAAAATCGTTGATTGAACATGGCAGAATGGGAGGAATCCTTCTTATCCTGGCTACGATTTTATCCGTTTTTGTCAGTAACTCTGCTTCAGGAAGCGATTATATTAAAATCTGGGATACTCATATCCGTGTTTTCTTTCTTGACAAATCCATTCTCCGGTGGATCAATGATGCCCTGATGCCCTTGTTTTTCCTTCTGGTAGGGATCGAAATTAAAAGAGAGCTGGTCACGGGAGAACTTTCCAGATTCAAACAGGCTATTTTACCCGTCATTGCTGCCCTGGGGGGTATGATCGCTCCGGCAGTGATCTTTTTCATTTTCAATTCAGGTCATCCGGAAAGCATTCATGGATGGGCAATCCCAACAGCAACCGACATTGCTTTTTCACTTGGCGTTTTATCTTTAATGGGTGACCGTGTCCCGTTTTCTCTGAAAGTATTTTTAACCGCACTGGCAATCATCGACGACCTGGGAGCAATTGTAATAATAGCCATCTTTTATGCCGGTGAATTGCATCCTCTTATGTTCCTGTTTTCAGCGCTGGTCCTGCTTGCCATTTTTTTATTGAAGCGCTTAAAGGTTAAATGGAGTTCTCCTTACCTTTTACTGGGAGTGTTGCTTTGGTATTTCATTATGAAATCGGGGATTCATTCTACCATTGCCGGAGTTCTCCTGGCTATGATTATTCCTTCATCCCTTGCAGAAAAGCTTGAAAATCAATTAAACATGCCGGTGTATTACCTGATTCTTCCATTATTTGCTCTTTCGAACACAGCCATACCTCTTTCAGGCAGTGTCATCGGACAACTTTTTTCACCGGTTGGCCTGGGAATCATACTGGGACTGATCATCGGGAAACCTCTGGGAATTGTATCCTTCTCCTGGGTAATGGTCAAGGCAAAATGGAGTGAAATGCCCCAGGATGCTTCCTGGAAACAAATGATCAGTATCGGTATGACTGCAGGAATAGGATTTACCATGTCTATTTTCGTTGCTTCTCTCTCCTTTTCCACTGTATTACTCACACAGGTTTCAAAACTCGCTGTTTTCACCGGATCCCTGATCTCCGCAATCTTTGGTATAATTGCTCTTTACCTCACATTACCCAAAAATAAGGTTTGTAAATAGATTTTTCATATTCTCAGGGGGGCATTCATAATTTTGATTACCCTATCTGTTTTATCGAATCCATTTAATATCAGCACAAATTATTTTGAATTGATTTAATTATGAATTAATTTTGCTTTGACCTCTTTCCTGCCACATGAAACATTTCTGCCTCCTGCCAGTTCTGCTTCTGGCTTTTATTTTCGGACAATCACAAACGAGGGCTGAATTGCCCATTGTCCAAGCCGACTCTGCCACCCTTACCATTGATACTGCTTACATCGATTCGCTGATCAATGCAGGAATGAAAAATCTGAAGATTCCGGGAGCAGTCATTGTGATCACCGATAAAAACAATATTCTGTTTACGCGGGGTTACGGTTATTCCGATGTTTCAAAACGAACAGCATTTGATCCCTCCAAAACGATATTCCGCATTGCATCTGTTTCCAAAGTGGTCCTTTCCACGGTAGTTTTGCAATGTGTAGAAAAGGGACTGCTGGATCTGAACGGCGACATCAATGATTATCTGAAAGGTTTTACAGTTCCGCCAAAGTATCCCGGTAAAATCACCCTGGCCAACCTTCTGACCCATTCAGGAGGGTTTGATGATTTTATGGTGGGACAATCCACCCGGAATGAAGCGGATATCAAGTATCTCGGAGAATTTCTGAAAAAGAATCTTCCAGCCCGTGTATTTCCGTCAGGAATCATCTGTTCCTATTCCAATTATGGAATGGCTCTGGCCGGATATCTGGCAGAAGAAGCCACAGGAAAAGACTTTTCCATGCTGGCTGATTCTTTTATATTCAGGCCGCTGGGCATGAAATCATCCGGTTTTTTGATCCCGGACTCTTTAAAACCCTTCCTGACAAAAGGTTATTTAAATATTGGAAAAATCCAGAAAGAATTTCCCTTTGATTATCTCAGAGATTATCCGTCCGGTCAGATGGTCACAACAGCCACCGATTTTGCCCGTTTTATGATCTGCCATCTGAATGAAGGCAACTACCAGGGAACAAGTATTCTTAGCCAGGAAGCAGTCCGTGATATGCACCTCGTACATTTCACACAGAATCCGGTTCTTTCGAAAGCAATGGGTTGGGGGTTCGAAATTGATACCCTTAAAGGTAACGTCTATCTTGTCAAAGGCGGTGGTTATCCGGGGACTTCCACTTTCCTTGCTCTTGCTCCCGATAACGGGATTGGAGTGTTTATTGCAACTAATATCGCTTCCGGAGGTTTCACTCCGGGAACAGCATTCCATGTTCTGGATCATATGATCCCGGTATCATTTCACGACTCACTGCATTATCCCCTTGCTTCGTACCCTTTATACGACAGGAACACACATCAATTTACCGGCATGTACCGGAATACACGCTATTGCCGGCACAGCATTACAAAAATCGGAGTACTGCTTGGAATTTCAGGCCCTGATATCCGTATCTGGAGGAATGAATTGGGAATGATCCTGATGTATGATCTTAAACATAAAGCCCGGAGACTGATCCAGGTAAAACCGAATGTATTCAGATCGATTGATGACAGATATTATATTGCATTTCAGGAAGATCCGTCAGGGAAAGTCAAATACCTTTTTACAAATGGAATCACTTCTTTTGAAAAGATCCCCTGGTTCTTTTCCATTCTGTATCAGAGAATCCTTTTCTTTATTTGCATTCTTGTTTTTATCCTGTGCCTGATCTGGTCAATGACTAAAACAAAAAAAACGCGAAGAGACATTACCTACAAAGTATCCCAAAAAATAAAACATTTGTCGGGATGGACTTCCGGGGTTTTCCTGTTTTATTATCTCTGTTGGGGAATACTTTGTCTTACCAGATTATCCATTGCTGACCTGGTCACAGGTCTTGGATACGGAGTTCCCCGGATTGTCTATGCGATCCAGTGCATCCCCATTCTCGGAATCGTCCTATTTGGCTTCTATCTCTATTTCTTACTGTTAAAATCCCGGAAATGCCGCATCTCTCTCTTCATGCGGTTCCGGCACTTCCTTTTCACCATTGTCACCCTGGCATACATCGGGTTCATAGGGTACTGGAATATTCTTGGATTTATTTTTTAAGAGATAGTTTTTCTATTTCTTCCAAAGATTTTCCTTTGGTTTCCACAAGAAATTTCATAAAGAAGAAGAAGCTGAGAACTGTTCCTGCTGTAAAGAAGAAAAAGACTGTCCCGATTCCAAAATAACCGGATGCAATCGGGAAGAGAAATCCGATCGCTGCATTAAATACCCAATGAGAAAAAGAACCGATTGAAGAACCTCTGGCACGGATGCTGTTGGGAAACATTTCCGAAAGGATCACCCAGATAACAGCTCCCTGGGAAAGCGCAAAGGAAGCGATAAAGCCAAGAAGGCAAATTAGCAGGACAACGCTGTGATGATCTCCTTTTGTATAAAAAATCGCAAAGAGTGCAAGAAAGCAGGACATCAGAACAGAACCTAACATTAATAAAAACTTCCTCCCGAACTTATCAATGAGTCCCATGGCTACAATCGTAAAGACAAGGTTTGTCAAACCGATCATAATCGTTTGGAACAGGGCTGCATCATTGGAAAAGCCTGCTTCCCTAAAGATCGAAGGAGCATAATACAGGATGACATTGATCCCCGTAAACTGGTTAAACATTCCCACTGCAATTCCAATCAATACGAGCCGCAGATAAGGTTTTCTGAAAAGAAAAACATTACGTGACAAAGCATCCTGGTCGATTGAAGCGACAATATCCTTTATTTCTGCATCTTTATCCATAAAAGGATCCAGTTTCCCGATGATTTCTTTTGCTTCTTCCACCCTGCCTTTCATGACCAGCCAGCGGGGGCTTTGTGTGACGAAAAATAAAAGGACAAATAAAATAATGGCAGGAACCGCACCGGCCATCAGCATCCACCTCCAGTTATTTTCTCCTGTATTGACCAGAAGATAGTTGGAAAAGAATGCTACCAGGATACCGGTCACAATAGCAAGCTGGCTCAGGGCGACAAGCCGTCCTCTCATTCTTGCCGGGCTGATCTCGGAGATGTACATCGGGGAAAGTACAGAAGCGCCTCCGATGGCGAGACCTCCGATGAAACGGAATATCACAAACATGGTAAGATTTACGGCAAGCCCGGTTCCCAGCGCCGAGATCAGAAACAAGATCGCCATAACCCGCAACATGACGCGGCGTCCGAAATAATCACCCGGACGTCCTGCGGTCAGTGCGCCAATCACACAGCCAATCAGGGCAGAGCTGACTGCCCATCCCACCAGAGTGGGAGTCAGATGGAAATATTGCGTTAAAAACGGGATAGTACCCGAGATGACAGCCGTATCGAATCCGAAAAGCAACCCGCCCAGGGCAGCTGTAAAGGCATTTCCGTAAAGAAATCTGTAAGGATGAGCAATACCAGATACTTGATTCATTGTCTTATCGTTAGTTTTTGTTTTTCATAGATGTTTCACTGACGGGTTTTCCTTTAATATCAAGAACAATCACCGAATTTATGGGATCTGCCGGAGAAGTCGGAACTGAAATAATCAGACCGTCTTTATCCCGTTTGAAGAATAGTGGAGATTTGCCCGGATCTGCGAGAAGTCTGGCTTTGACAGGAGTGTTCATGATTCCTTTTAAAAGGATCTTACCGTTTTCAGGCCACCGGAATACATGCAGATAAAGCCGGGCTCCTCCGGGGATTTGTTTTTGTGTAATTCTTCCCCACTCCGGAGCCGGACAAGGGCTGGCCTGGGTACCATATATGGATTCACCGTTTACTTTCATCCATTTGCCAATCTCTTTCAGACGATCGATGCTTTCCTGTGGGAAAACACCTTCTGAAGTGGGTCCGACATTCAGAAGGTAATTACCTCCTTTTGAAGCAATATCGGCCAGCATCTGAAGAATTTCCTTTGCCGTTTTAAAGTTTTTATCGTGACTATTGTATCCCCAGTGATCGTTCATTGTCATACAGGTTTCCCAGTCCAGACCGGGAATTCCGGTTTCCGGGATTTGCTGTTCCGGAGTTCCGAAATCACCTCCAAAAGATCCCTGTTTTGTCATCCCCTGCATATCATTTCGCCCGGCGCCAACTCTGTTATTGATAAGGATATCCGGCTGGAGAGAACGGCAGTAATCATAGATTTCCTTACCATACTTTTCATTCCAGGTCTTTTCCCATTCGCCATCAAACCATAGTACACCGATTTTTCCATATTGCGTAAGAAGTTCCTTTAATTCGGCTTTCATATACGCAAGATACCTGCTGAAATCAGCGTTTTCCGAAGAGCGGTCAGTTTCCCAGTCCCTCCGGGGCGTATAATCCGCGTGATGCCAGTCCATAATCGAATAATAGAAACATAAGGTTATCCCATATTTATGGCATGCTTCAGCAAGATCTTTCATCGGATCATGATGAAAAGGAGTATTCATGATGCAAAAGTCGGTCTGCTTTGTATTAAACATACAGAAACCATCATGGTGCTTGGAAGTTATTACGATGTACTTCATCCCCGCATCTTTTGCCATCTTAACCCATTCATCTGCATTGAACTTAACAGGATTGAACTGTGGTACAAACTGGTTATATGTTTCCAGTGGAATATGGCCCGAATTGCGGATCCATTCCCCATAATCCGTTTTACCATTCCATTCGCCTGCAGGGACAGAATATATACCCCAATGAATAAACATTCCAAAACGGTCATTCCGCCACCATTCCATTCGGTCTTTTTCTGCAGTTGTCTGCGAGAAACTGCCGGAAACAA
>JAUZOW010000091.1 GCA_030706225.1 Bacteroidota bacterium
AAAAAGTCCGTGTACATCGAATTCCGGAACCTGGCTGAATCCAGGTGGTATAATGCATTCAGCGGGTCTGGGTTTCAGTATCTTCCATATATCAATGCCATTCTCCCTTTGGAAGGGAAATCGATGGAAAAGATACTTTCCGGAATGAAGTACAACCGCCGCAGGGAAATCCGGATTTCTGTTGAAGAAGGGGCGACATTTGGAGAAGCTCAGTCATCACAGGAAGTCCGCAGCTTATATAAAATTTTGCATGACCTTTACCGGAAAAAAGTCAAAGTACCCTTACCACCGTATGAAATGTTCGAAGCCATTTTCAAAAGCCATGCGGGAAAGATCTTTGTTGTAAAGCATGGAGATATGGTAATCGGCGGTGCGGCTTGCCTTCTGTTTGCTCAAAAAACACTTTATACACTTTATTATTGCGGAAAACGGGATTATCATCCCCGGATCTTCCCGACCCACCTGGCTATCGTGGCAGCTATACGATATTGTTTGGAAAATGGCTTTCACACTATCGATTTCATGGGAGCCGGGAAATCAAACGTCGAATACGGCGTCAGGAAATATAAAGCCGAATTCGGCTGCATCCTGCCGGAATATGGACGCTATCTGAAGATCAATAATCCCTTTATTTACCGGCTGGGAAAATTCTGGATCAGTACTAAAAAGCATTATTCTCGCTCATAATGGATTTTACATTAAAGACATATAAAGAGTTAATTACAACACTGAAAAGCCATAATTACACATTTCAGACCTATCGTGATTTTATTGCCCATCCGGCTTCCAGGGCAATCATTCTCCGGCATGATGTGGATAAACTTCCTTATAATGCGCTTCAGACCGCAATCATTGAATACGCGTTGGGAATCGCCGGTTCCTATTATTTCCGGATTGTCAAAGAAAGTTACCGTGAGCCTGTCATCCGGACAATTTCCATGATGGGTCATGAAATTGGTTACCATTACGAAGACCTGGTGACATATAAAGGAAATACTCAAGCTGCCTATGAATCATTTTGCAGAAATTTAAAAAAGTTTCGCGAATTTGTTCCGGTGATGACCATTTCAATGCACGGAAGTCCTTTGAGCAGATGGGACAACCGTAATCTCTGGGATAAGTATAATTACCGGGAATTGGGGTTGACCGGTGAACCATATTTCGACCTTGATTATACCCGGATCCTTTATTTGACGGATACCGGAAGAGCATGGAACAAATTCAGGACTAATATTCGCGATAAAAGCCGTGAATATTCAAGCGAAAATCTCCACGAAAAATACCGGTTCCGGACCAGCCGGGAAATCATGGATGCGGCAGTTTCCGGTACACTTCCCCAACAGGTCATGATCACCATGCATCCCCAGCGGTGGACAGATAATTTCTTTTTATGGACAAAAGAGTTACTGATCCAAAATATAAAAAATTTTGGAAAACGTCAGATTGTTAATAAACGATAATACTTTTTTCCTATTTTTACTCTGAAAAGTAAATTTTAAATGCGCCACCGTTTTACTCTGTTTGTAATCATCGATTTGCTGATAGTAACCCTAATCTTTACCATACTTATTTGGTTAAAGCCGGGTACACTGGATTATTATCTCCCGATGTATTATAAGCCATTTCTTTATTTCCTGGCGCTCTGGCTTGCCATTTCTATAATCGGTAAGAAATTCACCGTCGTAAATTTTCAAGGCCTCCGGAAAGGCATTGGACGCATCCTGGACCTGAATTTCATTCTTTTGGCTACAGTAACCATTCTTATTTATGGTTTTCAGGAATTTGAATTTTCACGAATCATCGTTTTCGGGACGATCTTCTTCTCTACCCTTATTGAGCTTCTGACCACTTATATTCTCTATAATAATCTGAACCGGAACCGTAAATATGAATATAATGAAAAGTTTCCGACCCTTTGTACTTCATCCGGAAAGGAAAAACGTCCAGATCAGGTTATACCGGAACCGGAAACTATTCCTTATGTGATTCCGGAAATCTCAAAAAATCTGATCATCCGGGAAACCAATGCATCCGTATACGAATTTGTAAATCATCATTTAAATTCCAATCATCACCCCCACCTGATCCTTTCCACCACCACAGAATTCAATATCTCCAATCAACCCGGCAATTACTTTAATTCGGTCATCAACCTGAAGAAAATCAATGACATCAAGCGTGTAAACAAGTTCTTCGAAGCAGTGAACAAGATATTGCCGGAAGGAGGTATTTTCATGGATGCCGTTGAGACGGATGAAATAAAAAAGGAACATATTCTGAAGAAATATCCGTCGTTGATCAATTATTTTATTTATTTCTGGTATTATGTTTTCTTCCGGGTCTTTCCCAAATTACCCGTGACCAAGAAAATATTCTTCTTTATCACCAACGGCTATAACCGGGCTATTTCAAAAGCAGAAACCTTTGGGCGTCTTTATTGTTGCGGGTTTGAACTCCTGGAAAGCAAAGTGATCGGGAATCTGATGTATTTTGTTGCAGAAAAAAGACGCGAACCGGTATTTGATTCTGATCCCACCTATGGGCTTCTGATCCGTCTCAGGCGCATCGGTAAAAACGGGAAGATCATAAAAGCCTATAAATTCCGGACTATGCATCCCTATGCGGAATATATTCAGGAATATGTCTTTGAGAATAATTCATTGCAGGAAGGAGGAAAATTCAGGAACGACTTCCGGGTAACTACCCTTGGAAAATCAGCCCGGAAAATATTCCTGGACGAGTTACCCATGCTGATCTGTATTTTCAAGGGGGAACTCAAGCTCATCGGTGTCCGCCCCCTCAGTGAGCATTATTTCAGCCTCTACCCGGAAGATCTGAAACATCAAAGGATATGTTACAAACCCGGCCTCATTCCCCCGTTTTATGCCGACTTACCCAAAACCTTCAATGAAATCATTGATTCCGAAAGAAAATACCTCGAATCCTATAAAAAACATCCCTTCCGGACAGATATCCGATATTTCTTCAAGGCATTCTATAATATCACATTCCGGCATGCGAGAAGCCATTGATCGTGACAAATCGTGACACGTGACGCGTGACACGAATCCATCTCACCATTCAGCCTATGTCAAAATATCTAATCATCTTCTTATTACTGGTTCCTTTTAGCGCTTTCTCCCAGGAAATATATTTAAATTCTGCTTCGACCGATATCGAGGACTTCCTCTCCGAGCTTGCCATCGACCATATCATTCCCGCTCTGAATTCGGTTGCAAAGCCTTATTCCCGGCAATTTATAGCAAAACAGCTGCTGGAAGCTTCGCTTCATGATTCGCTTCTGACAACCCGCCAGAAACAAGAGCTGCAAATGTATATGAACAATTACAGGCTGGAGATCCCGGTAACGAAACAGCTTGCAGGATCAGGCTTTTCATATGATCCGGTTGCTTTTGAAAAACAGGGAAAGGTATTCCGGATGTCATTCCGGCCTATGATCGGTTTTCGTGAGCTGGTGAACGGACATGGATCCGAATCCTGTCTTTCAGCAGGCGCAGGAGTTTATTCTTATCTCGGGAAACACATCGGGATCTCCGCGGAAATTTACCGGGAATTTGATTCGCAGATCCTTTCCGACAGATCTTATTTCACTTCCGATCCCGGAGGACACTGGAGAAAATATTCCAATGGTGGCGGAGACTATACAGAATGGACGGGACAGATATCCTATTCATGGAAATGGGGAATGGCAGGTATCTTTAAGGAAAGATTTCGCTGGGGTGACAGCTATTTCGGACCGGATATACTATCAGATAAAGCACCTGCTTTCCCGACAATAAGAATTCATGCCAAACCGGTCCGCTGGATTGAATTCTGGTATTTTCACGGATGGCTCGTCAACGATTTTACGGATAATCCGAAGCCGGACTACGATTATTCCCAGAAAAATCTTCTGAATGCCCATAAATTCATGGCTGCTAACATTCTTACCGTAACCCCCTGGAAGTATCTGAGTATTTCTGCCGGGAATTCAATCCTGTACGATGGAAATATTCAACTCGCGTATCTTATCCCTGTCATGTTTTACAAATCCATTGACCATACATTGAACATGCCTATTGAAAACCAGAATTCACAAATGTTTTTCAGCATTAGCTCCCGGCAGATCAGGCATCTGGATCTTTATCTGGGTATGTTCTTCGACGAATTCATGGTTTCCCGGATCTGGAACAGCGAAAACAACTTTATTTCCTGGAAAGGAGGCCTCCGGATTTCCAATCTGCTTATCAGAGACCTCTCCCTGACAGTAGAAGGTACCCGGACTCTGCCAATGGTCTATCAGCATTTCCTTCCCAACCTGACCTATGAATCCGATGGCTATTGCCTGGGAAACTGGCTGAAGGATAATTCCCAGGAATTCATCGTTGCGGCTCATTATCGTCCGGTAAAAGGGATGAAAGTATATGTTCAGTTCGACTTTGCCCAGCACGGAGATAATTTCATTTATACAAAAATGGAAGAAGCTACCAACTACCCACTTTTGAAAAATATTACCTGGGAGAAAAAAGAACTGGATGCCGGAGTTAATTATTGGATCACCTCCAATGTGAATGGATCCCTGTCCTATTCATACCGGATTTCCACCGGAGAAGAACGTTTCACTCCTCCGGCATTGCGGGGAACAACAAACAGCTTATGGCTGGGGTTGAACGTCGGCTTTTAATATTTTCAGCGTAAATTTCCGGATCCAGAACAGCCAAAAAAGGAAAATTACGATATAGAAGAGAACACGGAGCAGAAAGTCATGAAAGAAGTAATAATAGTGAGGAATTGTGCTCTCCGTAACAGCCAGTAATACTACCCGTATCACAGCCGTCATATAAACGGCAATCACTCCCAGCGGGATATGCCATAAACGGTGTATCCATGGCCCCCTGAAGAAAAGCATCAGCACAACAAACTGTGCGATTTGCTTCATTCCAGAACAATTTTCGTTAATGTAAAACCCGTGATGGTTTGAAAACCATATCACCGAACCTTGAATTGCATAGGGAATATGGAAAATGTGATCAAGTGACCAGAAGGTGATCATATATTGCTGAGTCACCATCTGATCACCCAGATCACTCATAAAAACAGAAAGGGGAGCATAATTCAGGACTATAGCCCAGAATCTAAAAGCAAAATGAATGGCAAGAGTCAGTACAATGAAAAGAAAAACAAGTCTGAATTCCTCATACAAAGGATGATTCTTCAATTTTTTTATCTGAGACCCGATGCTGTTCCGTTGCATATCAATTTTCTACCGTAATGAACCTCCCTGCCGCAAATCAGTGAGGTATCAAAGTAGTAAAACACTTCTACCTCACCTCCCCTTCTCCTTCAGGAGAAGGGGACAGGGGATGAGGTGTTTTTAATCTTCCGGGATCTTGTAATTGATCCCGACATTAAGTCCGCAGTAAAAGTTATGTGAATAACGGTAATTATTTTCCTTGTAATCTTTCAAATGATAGTCACTGGCGTTGATGTCCATAAGTCCGTATGAAAAAGTCAGACCGGCATTCAGAAACAAATTTTTTGTTAAAGTGATATCCGATCCAAGATCCAGGCGGAACATGACATCCAGTGGGTTGAAACGTTTTTTAATATCTTTTTCTCCAACCACAAAGGACTCTTTCGTAATAGAATTATACCAGTGCATTGTATCTTGTTTCCCGTCTTTCATATAATCCTGTGTAGCCGAAGTAAGGAGGGCCAGTTCAAACCCGGCATCCATGTAAAACCGGGCAATATCTCCGCTGCTTGTGTATTTTAACATTAACGGAATCATCAGATAATTAAGATTGATTCTCCGGCTGTACAACGTGTCTTTCTGGGTATCTCCATATTTCTGACCTAAACAGCCATACCCAACTTCCATTTTCACACCGAGATGTTCGTTAAAATCGTAACCAGCTGTCAGGTTTCCCTTCACGGCTGTTGTTAGCCGGTAATCAAAATCAGGTAATCCGTAATTGTTCTGGTTTTGTATCCATGTAGAAATTCCCGTAGCGCCCGCTCCGAAATAAAATCCTTTCTGAGCCAAAGCCGGAAAAGCAGGCAACAAAATGACCGTCAATAAAATTAGTGTAAATTTCCTCATATCCTCAGCGTTTAAGTGTGGGGTAAAAGTAAAACATTTTCCGGATTCTCTCAAAACAGAGAACAAGGAAAGGAAAAACAGTATTATCTTTATCTTTGATTATCTGGAAAAAGGAAATATATCATTCAATACAAAAGGAGAATAAGACTATGGCAAAGGTTTTATACATTAAAGCAAATGCAAGGCCGGACGGGATTTCAAGAACTTATCGCATTGCTGACAGCTTTATTGAATCGTATAAAAAGACTCATCCTTCGGATGAAATCATTACCCTGGATTTGTATAAAGAAGGAATTACTTTCCTGCCAGCCGGTGATCTTGCCGGTTTGCATGTGCCTGAAAACGGTTCAGGACGGAATCACCCCATCTTAAAGTATGCCTATCAATTTGTGGAAGCTGATAAATACGTTATTGCAGAACCACTCTGGAACTTAAGCATCCCGGCCATTCTTAAAGCCTATATCGACTATATTACCGTGACCGGAATTACTTTTAAATACACGGAAATGGGTCCGGTTGGCTTATGTCAAGGGAAAAAAGCAGTAAATATCACAACAAGAGGCGGCGCATACATGGAAGGCCCCGGTTCCGCTTTTGAAATGGGTGACCGTTATCTCCGGACATTATTCGCTTTCTTTGGGATCCGGGATTTCACAACCATTGCTGCCGAAGAACTGGATGTCATCGGAGCAGATGTGGAAGGTATCCTCGAAAAAGTGATTACGGACGCTCAGGTTTTTGCGAAGAATTTCTGACAGATCTCTGAAACGAATATTAGGATTCATTTGATCCCACGAGGATCAGGTTTACTGCCATGACTACCGGAACGCTAACCCATTCAAATACATTTGTTTTGCTCATTTCCCGCCACAGGACATGTGGTGCTGTTCTCTCGTTATGGGAAGCCGGACCTGAAAATGAAGGTAAATTCGTTCTTGAGTGCAGGGTTTCCTTTCCGCTTCAGGAAAATTCTCCGGAAGAAGAGATCAACGCTCTCGTGAACAGCCTGGATGACCATGAAATTTTCAGAAAATTCTCCAGGAAAGGTCAGGTAATGAAAGCTTTCTTTGAAAAATTGCCTGATGAGCTGCTTAACCTTCAGATCAGACCTTATCTTGATCGCCAGATGGACCGAATTTTCAGGCTGGCCGGAAAACACCATATCCCGGTTTTCATGAATGAGAATTCTCATATGGTATTCACCCGTGATCGTCTCAAAATCAGTGCTGATCCTGCTGAACCCTGGTTTTCATTCACGAGGCGGGATGATGGAACGGATTATGTCCTTGAGATTTACCAGCAGGATTCTCCGGTTATCCTTAATGGGAAAGAAAATCAGGTAATCTGCAACAATCCCTGCTGGTTCAGGGCAGGGAACAGACTGCTTCATTTTCCTTCCGGATTTGACGGGAAAAAAATTCAACCTTTTCTGAAAAAAGATGCAATCCGGATCCCTTCCTCTGCCGAAAAAAAATACTTCGAGACTTTTATCCTGAAGACATTAAAAACCGGACAGGTCAAAGCCGAAGGTTTCACGGTCACAACTCTTGAAGCACCGCGGAGTATGGAGATTTCAGTCGAAACCGACTGGCAGGGAACCGCCATTCTTGTGATCTGGTTCAGGTATGGAAAAAAGAGAATCCAGGCTTCAAAACCGCAAAAGGTTTATATTGATCTGAAGATGCAGGA
This sequence comes from Bacteroidota bacterium, assembly GCA_030706225.1. Lineage (GTDB taxonomy): Bacteria > Bacteroidota > Bacteroidia > Bacteroidales > FEN-979 > JAUZOW01. The sequence goes on from JAUZOW010000091.1 coordinate 7,793, forward strand.
CGGTTCTCCTGCGTTTTATAAAACCGAAAGGAATTTTGAATGGGAAAGCGAAAGATTGGAATTTTTCAAGGATTCAGGTCTGATCCCGTTTAACCCTGGTGTATTTATCCTTCCGGGAGAACAGGTTCAGCAGGAAGCGGGTATGTATAGCATGATAGGATGGCTGAATCGTAATGCCGGGAGAATTGAATCGGAGAACATCAGGGTAAGCCTGGAAATGTTGCCCAAAAGGTTCTTTACAGGGAATATAACTACCGATTTCCGGGTAGAGCGGAATTCCGACTGGTTTGATATCCTGTCGGCAGTCCGTTTCGGCGATCAGGTAATTCCTTTTGTCAGGCTTTGTCCTTTTATTCTGGAAGGTACCCGAGAATTCCCTTTGCCCGATGGGACCGTCGCGGTGATACCTGAAGAATGGTTTACCCGTTTTGCCGATCTGTGTTATTTTTCGAAGATCAACGGTGATCAATTCCGGCTTCGTTCAGAACATATCAGAATTCTTGAACAGATCAAACAGTCCGGAGAAGATTTTACGAAAATACCGGAAGCTTCACAAATCGCCACTATACAGCCACCGGCAAGCCTTAACGCTGTTTTAAGACCGTATCAGGCCGAAGGACTTCAATGGTTATGGTTCCTTCATGAAAAAGGTTTCGGCGGATGTCTGGCAGATGACATGGGACTAGGTAAAACCATACAGGTTCTGTCGCTTATGCTTCACCTGCAGGAGAACCGGAATCATGCTGACCGGGTTGATGATCCGGCTGATCTTCAATCCCAACCGGCATCTCTGATCGTCACACCGGCTTCTCTCATTCACAACTGGCGAAATGAGATCAGACGGTTCGCTCCTTCCTTGAGTGTCATCGAACATACAGGTCCGGTAAGGACATCGAATACCGTTTTTTTTGACGCAGTGGATATTGTGCTGACGACATACGGAATACTCAGAAATGATCTGGATATGCTGGGTTCCTATCGTTTTAATTATGTGGTTCTGGATGAAAGCCAGACCGTCAGGAATCCTTCCTCCCGGATCCATCAGGCGGTTTGCAGTTTGCAGTCCGCTCATCGCCTGGTTCTGACGGGAACACCGATTGAAAATTCACTGGCCGACCTTTGGTCACAAATGGACTTTGTAAATCCTGGCGTTCTGGGAGATCTGAGCCCTTTCCTGAAAAGATATCACGATGCAGAAAAAGTAAAAAGCCTGATATCGCCTTTTATTCTCAGACGCACAAAACAGTTTGCCGAACCGGATCTTCCCCCGCTTACCACGAATGACATTTACTGTGAAATGAATCCGGAACAGGAAAGTTTGTACGAAAAGGAAAAATCGGCTGTCAGAAATGAAATCCTCGAACAACTGGAAACTTCAGGTTCACCGCAGACTTCCATCATGGTACTCAAGGCTCTGATCCGGTTAAGACAGATCGCCAATCATCCACTTTTAATAGAACATGATTTCAAAGGAGATAGCGGAAAGTCTGAAGAAATAATGCGAATTGCCGCTACCCTTCATGAAGAAGGACACAAAACCCTTGTTTTTTCTTCGTTTGTGAAATACCTGAATCTGGTAGCCGGATGGTTTGATGAAGCCGGATTACCCTGGACCATGCTGACAGGTTCGACAATAAACCGGGAGCAGGTCATCGAAAAATTCCGAAAAGATCCGGCATGCAGTTTTTTCCTAATTTCCCTGAAAGCAGGAGGAGCAGGGCTGAATCTGCAGGAAGCGGATTATGTGATGTTGCTGGATCCCTGGTGGAATCCTGCTGCCGAGATGCAGGCTATAGGACGGGCGCACCGCATCGGACAGGTCAGGAAAGTCATAGCCCTGAGGTTCATCAGCAAAGGCAGCATTGAAGAAAAGATCCTTGCCCTTCAGCAAAAGAAAACCCAACTGGCCGGTGATTTCATCCCCGCAGGAAATCCGTTGAAAAATCTGACAAGAGAAGAATTAGACAACTTGTTCAGATAGACGGTTTCACAGTTTCACAGTTTCAGGGGATTGATATGATTTCAGGAAAATCTTGTGGGGAAGTGTAATCAATAAGAGCAATATCTAAAACGAAAAGTGCAATGTGTAAATTCATTGAAATTTACACATTGCACTTTACATTTGCCTTTGTAGCCCGTAGCGGAATCGAACCGCTGTTACCAGGATGAAAACCTGACGTCCTAACCCCTAGACGAACGGGCCATCGTACTTTTGAGGGTGCAAAAATAGAACTTTTTTCCGAACCTGCCAAATCCTCTCTTAAGATATTTTTATTATCCCGGATTTCACTAATTTTGAGCCTTACCATTTATCTGTAATGAGAAAAAGAACCCTCTATTCCACTGTCGTTAAAAAAGCTTCCCTGAAACAGGAAGTCTATATCAAAACTTACGACGCTTTCGAACGTTTCCGTAAAGAAACCCTTGATCTTTCCACAGGTTACCAACAGCAAAACCGGAAAATGAAATTCCCCGTTCCGTTTGAATTTACTGATGGTGGACAATTTTGGTTTGAGCTGAAATTCGGATCCGATATCCTGATCTTCTTTATGCACAGCAATGTCTTTGAGCTTCCCCGTGACCATGAAGTCATGAAAACCTCATATATCAAAGAAAATAAAACCCGCTCCTACTGCGGAATTATCCATATCTTCAATTTCCTTGCCGATTCTTTTAAATACGACCGTATCAACGATGTGGGTTATCTCATTGGCCGCGTGTTTATCAACCGTGAAAACCATTATTTTATTGAAGGGAAACACGAAATAGGATTGCTCTATAACAACTTTAATACTGCCCGGTTAAACCATACCGCAATCCAGTCGATCATCCATTCTTCCATCCTTTATACGGTCAATTTCGACCTTCTGACGCCTCCTTTTGACAATATAAAGGAAGTATCCATGCAGGATATGAAAACCGTTATGGATGCCATGCAAATACGTACAGGCAAACGTTTGGGTTTCAGGTTTCAGGCCGACAAAGTTGAAAACGGTAAAAGAGAATAAATGAATATTTTCCTTAATAACCGGCTTATCATCCTTTCTTCTTCCTTCCCGGAAAATTATTCTGACAGTGACCGGATA
>JAUZOW010000092.1 GCA_030706225.1 Bacteroidota bacterium
GAAATAATGCTTCCGGAGGAAATACAGCAGGTTGCGCATACGTGATGGATCACTTGATCAGAAATGTGAATTTATCAAAATTCTTTAATGCGATCCCTGTACCCCGAGCTACGGCACGTAAAGGATCTTCAGCTACATGAACTTTCAACTTTGTACGGAGATGGATACGTTTATCCAGTCCCCGGAGCAAAGACCCCCCACCGGCAAGATAAATTCCCGTTTCAAAAATATCGGCTGCAAGTTCAGGTGGAGTCATTTCCAGGGCATTCAGGACAGCCGCTTCGATCTTGGATATGGATTTATCCAGTGCATGAGCGATTTCAGCATGATTAACAATGACTTCCTTGGGAATACCTGTCAGCATATCCCTGCCATGAACGGGGTATTCAGGAGGAGGATTATCGATATCAGGTAAAGCAGCACCGACTTCGATCTTTATCCTTTCAGCGGTACGTTCCCCAACATTGATATTGTGTTGCTTACGCATGTATTCTTCAATATCTGCATTGAATTCATCACCTGCGATGCGGATGGACTTGTTGTTAACGATACCACCGAGGGCAATCACGGCGATTTCGCTGGTACCACCTCCGATATCAATAACCATATTGCCAACCGGTTCAAGAACATCAATGCCGATCCCTATGGCAGCAGCCATAGGTTCATGGATCAGGCGAACTTCCTTGGCTCCTGCCTGTTCGGCAGAATCCTTAACAGCACGTTCTTCTACTTCCGTGATACCGGAAGGTATACATATTACCATTTTCAAAGCAGGCGGGAACAAGGATTTCCGGATCTCGATCATCTTGATCATTTCCCGGATCATATGCTCCGCTGCATGAAAATCGGCAATAACCCCACCGCGAAGTGGCCGGATTGTCTTTATATTTTCATGTGTCTTTCCATGCATCATCTGGGCTTTCTTTCCCACGGCTATAATCTTGCCCGAACTCCGTTCCACTGCAACAATGGAAGGTTCGTCCACTACTACTTTATCATTGTAGATTATGATAGTATTGGCAGTTCCCAGATCTATTGCAATTTCTTTCGTGAAAATTCCCATGACAGAACTCTATTAATGTTTAAAATGACGAATGCCCGTGAATACCATGGACATATTGTTATTTTCGCAGAAATGAATGGAATCGGCATCACGGATTGAACCTCCCGGCTGGATTACAGCAGTAATCCCTTCTTGAAATGCTATTTCAACCGAATCGGCAAACGGGAAGTATGCATCGGAAGCCATCACAGCTCCCTTCAGATCCAGATTGAAGTCATGTGCCTTGACAATAGCCTGTTTCAAAGCATCCACGCGAGACGTTTGTCCTACGCCACTTCCTGTAAGCTGCTTGTTTTTTACAAGAACAATGGAATTTGATTTCAAATGCTTTACGATCTTATTGGCAAAGATCATATCGGAAACTTCCGAAGGAGAAGGTTCCCGTGTAGTTACCTTATGAAAATCCGTTTCCGTTTCTGATTTCAGGTCTCTTTCCTGCTCAATGGCTCCGTTCAGTAAGGATTTGAACAGCACTCCCGGAAATGAAAATGGCTTTTTCTTAAGAATTATCCTGTTCTTTTTGGATTTCAGAATATCAAGTACCTGATCTTCATATTCTTCAGCGATCAGGACTTCAAAAAACATTTTGTTTATTTCATTTGCCGTATCCAAATCCAGAGGACGGTTAACAATGAAAACACCGCCATAAGCAGAAACCGGGTCGCATGCCAGCGCATCTTTCCAGGCATCTTTCAGGTTTGTCCGGCTTGCTATACCGCATGCATTGGTATGCTTAATGATCACAGCTGTAGGTTCGCTGAATTCTCCAATCAATGAAATGGCAGCATCAATATCCACCAGGTTATTGTAAGAGATCTCTTTCCCGTGAAGCTGCTCAAATACCTTGTTCAAATTCCCGTAAAAGCTTGCCTGCTGGTGAGGATTTTCCCCGTAACGTAATGAATTTGAAGTGAGAATGCTCTTTTTAAATGCGGGAATGTTTTGACTTTTGTTGAAATATTCAAAAATTTTGGTATCGTAATCCGAAGAGACATTGAAAGCCTGTGCAGCAAAGTATTTTCTTTGTTCCAGTGTCGTTGCTCCTTTGCCAGCCTGCAAAATATCAATCAACATATCGTACTGGGCAACAGAAGGAACGATCACAACATCCTGATAGTTCTTTGCAGCAGCACGGATCAGGGAGATACCACCAATATCGATCTTTTCAATTATCTCCTGCTCATCCGTCGTGGAGGCCACCGTTTGTTCAAACGGATACAGATCCACTAATACCAAGTCAATGGGAGGTATTTCGTATTGCGCAATTTCTTTCAGATCATTTTCATCATTACGCCGGTAAAGAATCCCTCCGAAAATTTTGGGATGCAAAGTCTTGACGCGACCTCCAAGAATGGAAGGATATGAAGTGACATCTTCCACCGGAGTTACATCATAACCCAGCTTCTTTATAAATTCATACGTACCGCCTGTTGAATAAATACGTATATCAAATGTCTTGCATAACCGGATTATTTCTTCGATTCGGTCTTTTGAATAAACTGAAATCAAAGCAGTTTTGATCTTTACCTCGGTCGACATACGTGCTGCAATTAAATCTGCAATGTTACCAAAATTTAAAATACGAACCAATGAATTATTCAGGAGCATAATAGTAAAAGTATTACTTTTACCTTGAAAAAAAAGGTAAAGCCACCAGGTATGATCTTATTTTTCCGGTTAATCCGAGAAAGTTTCAACTTCGCTTTCCAAGCCATTGTGGTCAATAAAGTGCGGACAATTTTATCCCTGCTTGGGATTACCATCGGGATATTCTGCATCATTTCAGTATTTACCATTTTTGATTCCATGGAGATCGCGATCCGTAAAAGCATTGCATCGCTTGGGAACAACGTGCTGTACATCCAGAAATGGCCCTGGCAAATGGGAGGCGATTATCCCTGGTGGAAATATTATCAGCGTCCGGAAGCAACGCTGGCAGACATGAAAGATATCCAGGAAAGAAGTACACTGGCCGATGCCACCGCATTCATGATTTCCGTAAATAAAACAGTAAAATTTCAGAACAATTATATGGATAACATAGGTGTTCTGGGCGTTTCACAGGATTTCGACAAAGTCTGGAATTTTGAGATTTCTGACGGAAGATATTTCTCCACAACGGAATCCAACAGCGGAAGGAATGTGGCAGTGATCGGTGCCGAAATTGCTTCTAACCTCATGGAAAATCAGGAACCTGTCGGGAGGAATATCAAGATCTTCGGACGAAATATTGAAGTTATCGGGGTCATGAAGAAAGAAGGCGAAGATCTTTTCGGTAATACCAACGATAAAATCATTATGCTTCCGATCAATTATATCAAAACAGTAGTTGATCTGAAAGAAGTAGGAACTACCATCATTGTGAAGGCAAAGCCTCAGGTCACTAATGATGAACTGAGGGGTGAGATGACAGGTATCATGCGCTCAGTGCGTGAGTTGAGACCTTCAGCAGAAGATAATTTTGCCATTAATGAAACAGATATCATTTCCAAAGGGTTTGACAGCCTTTTCAGCGTCATTGCAATGGTGGGCTGGGTGATAGGTGGCTTTTCCCTGCTGGTCGGTGGATTTGGCATTGCCAACATTATGTTTGTATCGGTCAGGGAGCGTGTCAGCATCATCGGCATTCAAAAATCGCTGGGAGCCAAAAATTATTTTATCCTGTTACAGTTCCTGTTTGAAGCTTTCTTCTTATCGCTGCTGGGTGGTATTATCGGAATTCTGATCGTACTGATCCTGGTAATGATCATTTCCAATGCTACCTCATTCCATCTGATCCTGACGGTTAAGAATATCCTTCTCGGGATAGGTGTTTCAGGTTTGATTGGCATACTGGCAGGGATCATTCCGGCATATTCCGCATCACGTCTTGATCCGGTTGATGCCATGCGAACTTCCGTCTAAAAAGGCCAGAACTGGTTATCAAACCAGATTTTTTCTTTCAACTCATTATCAAGTTCGCTTAATAACTTCAGATGTGATCTTTCCCAGCCGGCAAGCCATGAAAAAAGCTCTTTTTCATTAGGATCTTCAGCACTTTCAGCTTGTTTTACATAGATCTCAACGGAACGGTTCTCCATATCGATTGCGGCAGAAATAGCGGCTGCTTCAAATCCGGCTGCTGTAATCTTGTTCCGAATGTCATCGCTCAACACCATATTAGCAATAGATTCCCGTGAAGGATCCGGAAATTTAATCTTCAGAAAAGAATGATTTTTGTCATAATGTGAGAATTGATCCGAGAGGTATCTGATATGGGCTGTTTCCTCATCGGCCATGATGGTAAAAATATTCCGGATATCCGGGTCAGTGCATTGTTCTGCAACCTTTGAATAAAATGAATATCCTCTTTTCTCAAGCAGAATCGCCTGCTTAAGGATTTCAACAGTTTTTCCCGTTTTCATATGCAATCAGATTTGCATATAAATTTAATGAAAATCAAAGGGAATTACAAATTAATCATTCAGATGCATCTGGATCCGGGAAGTCAGGATCTCGATACCCACCTCGTTCTGCCCTCCCTGCGGAACGATGATATCGGCATATCTCTTGGTAGGTTCTATGAATTGAAGGTGCATGGGTTTGACAAATTGTTCATAGTGCGTCAGAACCTGCTGAAGAGAGCGGCCCCTTTCTTCAATATCACGCCAGATGATTCGCATCAGCCTGTCGTCGCCATCTGCATCCACAAAGACTTTAATGTCCATACGCTGGCGGAGGCGGGGATTGGTCAGGATAAGGATCCCTTCGACAATAATAACCCGTAAAGGAGTAATATGGATGTTTTCTTTCGACCGGGCACAGGTGACATAGGAGTATACCGGCATATCAACAGGCTGCCCCGACCTCAGCGTATCCAGTTGATGGATCAGCAGGTTCCATTCAATGGAAGAAGGATGGTCAAAATTGATCCGGATCTTTTCTTCCGGAGTTCTGTGGCCATTATCCTTGTAATATGCATCCTGTGGAATTACCACTACTGAATCCGGGGGAAGGCTTTTGATGATCTTGTTCACCACTGTGGACTTTCCAGATCCTGAACCGCCTGCAATGCCTATGACGAGCATATTTTTCTATAAAATGAAACTGAGTAAAAGTCCGGCAGTGATCGCGCTTCCAATAACACCGGCAATATTCGGTGCCGTAGCATGAACAATCAGGTAATTGGAAGCATCTTCCTTTAAACCCATTTCATGGATTGTATGGGCACTGTCGGGAAGAGCCGCAACACCTGCAGCACCGATCAACGGGTTGATCCGGTTTTCTTTTTTAAGGAACAGGTTCATGATTTTTGCAAAAATGACACCCCCGGCCGTAGCAAGGATAAATGAGACAAATCCCAGAAGCAAAATGACCAGTGATTCCGGCTTAAGGAAAACATCGGCTTGAGTGGAAGCGCCCACGGTAATTCCAACCAGAATGAGCATAATATCGATCAGAACTGTGCTGGCAGTATTGGCCAGTTGTTTGGTCAGGCCTGATTCTTTCAGGATATTTCCAAAGAAAAACATTCCCAGTAAAGGAAGAGCAGCCGGTGCAATAAATGCGGTCAGCAACAGTCCTGACAGGGAAAATAATATCTTTTCATAACGATGCAGTGAACGGAGAGGTTTCATCCTGATCCGGCGTTCCTTTTTGGTTGTCAGAAGACGGGCAATCGGCGGCTGAATGACCGGAACGAGAGCCATATACAGGTAAGCAGCAATGGCAATCGGGCCGATAAGATTCTGAACATTCAGGGCTTGAGGTTGAAGCTTAAGGCCGTTGGCAATCTGAGAGGACAGGAAAATGGCTGTATTCCCGTCGGCACCTCCGATGATGGATACGGCAGCGGCTTGTTCTATGGGAAATCCAAACAGCATAGCGCCGAGGAAGGTGGCAAAAATACCAACCTGAGCAGCCATACCCAAAAGCATAAGCTTTGGATTGGAGATCAGAGGCGAAAGATCGGTCATTGCTCCCAGTCCCAGGAAAATCAGGGCAGGATAAATACCTTTCAGGACCCCCTGAAACAGGTAATGCAAGACACTTCCATCTTCATAGATCCCGATCGCATAAGAGGCTGTTTGTAAGAACGGTATATTCCCCAATATGACTCCAATACCCAACGGAATCAGGAGCAATGGCTTATAGCTGTATCGGATCGCAAGGAATATCAAAACAACCCCGACGAAAATCATCAGGATGTTTCCCAGGCCGGTATTGGCAAATCCGGAACCTTCCCATATCTTACAAAAAAAATTGCTTCCGCTCAGGACTGTTGACAAGAAATAAAGTTTCACAAGAATTCGGTTTTTGAATTATTCAATTTCTGCCAGGATATCATTCTGCATAACGGTATCGCCTGCTTTAACATTCACGGAGCGAACAATACCGTCTTTTTCCGACAGGACATTATTTTCCATTTTCATTGCTTCCATAGTCAGGATTTTCTGTCCCATAGTCACTTTATCGCCGGGTTTTACAAGAACCTGAACGATGGTACCGGGAAGAGGAGCCTTTATAGCCACATTGGTTGTGGTCGTTACAGAACGCGGAATTTTAGATTCCTTCCGGGTCGGTTTGGGAGGCTCTGCCCTAACCAGTGTCGGGGTTTTAGGGATTTTCAGTTCTTTTTTCACCTCAACGGAATAAGGAGTTCCGTTTACTTCAATCTTTGCTATGTTCTCTTCGAATCCGAGAACTTCCACTTCGTAATTATTTCCGTTTATAACAAAACTGTACTTTTTCATCGTCCTGTAAGGATTTTATCTTTTCATTGAATTCCAGATACCGTAAATCTTGGCATTCCAGGGGGAATAGGTTCTGGAAACTTTCCGAATGGTCGTTACATATTGTTCTTCATCATGCATTTCAGAAAAATAGAGGAAAAGAGCTGTTGCTATGGCTGCATTTTCTTCACCGGTAATGACAGGTTTCTTAGGTTTGGCAGCCTGGATCTCTTCTTCTTTTTTCATTTTCCTGCGATTTCTGTAATCCTGAATGGTATGGATCCTTGCAAAAACAAAAGCCAGGATTGCGAGAGAAGCCAGCACGGTACAGAATATGCAAAGGGCAATCAGCCATACATTGCTGTCAATAAAAGCCCCGTTAAAAGTTACTGTCAGAAGTCTCATATCACTCTTGAATTAAAGAGGAAGGTTATTATGTTTCTTTGGAGGTAAAGTATCCTTCTTGGTTTGCAGTGTTTGAAGCGCACGAATAATGCGGAACCGTGTATTGCGCGGTTCAATGACATCGTCAATGTACCCGTATTTGGCAGCATCGTATGGATTGGCAAATCTCTCCTTGTATTCGAGCTCTTTTTCAATCATATACTTGTTCCTTTCTGCCGGATCTTCAATTTCACCAAGTTTTTTCCCTTCCAGGATTTCAATAGCACCTTTGGGGCCCATTACGGCAATCTCAGCAGAAGGCCATGCATAGTTAATATCTGCACGCAATTGCTTGCATCCCATGACATCATGAGCACCACCGTAGGATTTCCTTATAGTTATGGTTATTTTAGGAACTGTTGCTTCTCCATAAGCGAACAGCAGTTTAGCTCCATTAGTAATGATTCCGCCATATTCCTGGTTACTTCCCGGTAAAAATCCGGGAACATCCACCAGGGTGATGATCGGAATATTGAAAGCATCGCAGAACCTTACAAAACGGGCTCCTTTACGGGAAGCTTCGATATCGAGAACACCTGCCAGAAAATTAGGCTGGTTGGCTACGATTCCACAAGGCATTCCATTGAATTTGGCAAATCCTACAACAATATTTTTGGCATAATGCTGATGGACTTCAAGAAATTCATGATCATCTACAATATTGAAGATGATATCCTTGATATCATATGGCTGGTTGGGATTATCAGGAACGGTCTCGTTCAGAATATCCTCTACCCTGTCGATGGGGTCGGTACATTCGGTTTGAGGAGGATCTTCCAGGTTATTCTGCGGTAGATATGAAAGAAGCTTCCGGATCATCATCAGTCCGCTATCTTCATTTTCAACCCGGAAATGAGCGACACCCGATTTAGAGGCATGAATCGTAGCGCCTCCCAGGTCTTCAGTGGTAATATCTTCACCGGTAACAGTCTTTGTGACTTTCGGGCCTGTTACAAACATGTAACTGGTTTTATCGCTCATGATAATGAAATCTGTCAGGGCCGGAGAATAAACGGCTCCACCCGCACATGGTCCGAAAATAGCTGAGATTTGCGGAACAACACCGGAAGCGGCAATATTCCTCATAAAAATCTCGGCATATCCGGCAAGACTGTTCACTCCTTCCTGGATACGGGCACCACCACTGTCGTTGATCCCGATCACAGGAGCTCCGACTTTCATAGCCTGATCCATGATCTTGCAGATCTTCTTTGCAAAAGTTTCAGACAGCGAACCGCCAAAAACCGTAAAATCCTGCGAAAAGACAAAAACTACACGTCCGTCAATAGTTCCCCGCCCGGTAACTACACCATCCCCAAGAAAATGTTCATTTTCAAGACCGAAATCCGTACACCGGTGAGTCATGAACATATCGTATTCTTCGAAGCTGCCTTCATCCAAAAGCTTTTCAATCCGCTCACGGGCGGTATACTTCCCTTTCTTATGCTGTGATTTTATCCTATCCTCACCACCACCCAGTTTGGCCTTTTCGCGTTTTCCAAGTAATTCACTAATCTTATTCTCTTTCGACATATCGTCAATATTTAATTCACAGAAAAATCTATTTACTGCAAAATTCTATCAAAACACCACCCGTTGCCTTAGGATGCAAAAACCCGATGTTCATTCCTTCTGCTCCTTTCCTGCTAACCTTATCGATCAGCCGGATCCCTTCCGATTCAGCATCTTTCAATGATTCACCCGCATCGGTAACTGCAAAAGCAATATGATGAATCCCTTCTCCCCTGTTTTCAATGAATTTTCCGATCGGCCCTTCCGGATCCGTTGACTCCAGAAGCTCAATCTTCGTCTGCCCGATCATCAGAAAAGCAGTTCTGACTTTCTGGTCTTTTACTTCCTCAATGGCATAGCAGCGGGTTTTCAACAATTTTTCATAAAAAGGGATGCTCTCTTCAAGATTTTTTACTGCAATCCCGATGTGTTCTATATGTGTTGGGGCCATGAAACTGATTGTTTTTATTGTATTTCTGCAAATTTACTTTGTTTTTTGTGAATAACAAAGGGTTTCAGATTCTCTCTCTGAAAGATACCGGTTACCCACAAAAAAAGGGCGCCTTGATATTTCTGCGCCCTTTTTTTACTCCATAGGATTCTTTAAAGGTAAAATCTTCAGAGCGATGTACTGAGGGCCTTCCCTTTTTAAAATACTTTCAAACAAAATCATTGACTTAGCCTGAAGAGGTTGGGACTTCATGGATTTGTACAAATCCACCTTTTTCAGAAAAGTGATTTTATCCCTGAGAAACTTGATCCTTCCCAATGTCAGGTGCGGAACCAGGTTCTGACGGTCGCGTTCAAATCCAACCTTTTCCAGCGCTGCATGAACATTTTCCATAAGTCCCGCCAACTTATTATAGGGTTCAATACCCGTCCAGATGACTCTTGGATCATACCGGCTGCCAAATATTCCCAGGCTTTTCAGCGAAAAAGAAAAGGATTCCGTAACGGCAGCAACTTCAGAAAGAGCTTTTTCAATATCAGGAATCTTTTTTTCTTCCGTTTCGCCCAGAAATTTCAACGTGATATGAATGTTCAAATCCTCAACCCATTTAATTTTTTCATTTATGAGGCTGGCTCTTAATTCTTTATATTGTTTAAGAAAATCCGGGTCAGGAGTGGTTTTTATTGCAACGAATAATCTTTTCATTATTAAAATCTTGTAAAGAAGGCTTTCTGTCCGATATTCGTTTCAAAATTAATTTTTTTTTTTACTTTTGTACCCTCAACGGGGTATTAGCTCAGTTGGCTAGAGCGTTAGACTGGCAGTCTAGAGGTCAGGGGTTCGACTCCCCTATACTCCACTTGCATCAAATTAAGGGTTTTAATTCAGATTACAGAATTAAGAATCTGTTTCCGTGCTGTTTTCATCTGCCTTTCTTCTTTCCCTTATCAATCCAAGATTTATCAATGTAAGGCATACCCATAAGATTATCTCAAGTGTGGCTCCGATACGCCAATGACCTGCAAGATTTATATAAGTCATTTTGAAAGTCACAAAAGCAGCCAATCCCAGAATGGTTAAAATAAAGAGCAGCAGATACAGGGCTGGTTTTCGTCTCAGAATCAGAATGAAACAGGAAATGGATAAAACAAAGCTCAGTAACAGCGAGATATAAAACCAGGAAACTGAAAACCCGTCAATCATCAATCCGATGCCTGAATATCCATCCCGAGGCCGTAAAACAGGTTGCAAAATTTTACAGTCAGATATGAACTTTTCTGTCATTGTTGCCGGAACTTGTAAAGATTTTAATCTTTGATCCCGGATCATTACTTTTTTCACAGAATCCGGGACGGTCTCATGTATTAACGTCAGGGAATCAACTATACGGATTGAATCCGCTATAGCCATGGCTTTAATGTCTTTATGGGATGTTGAACAACCTTCCGGAAGAAATGGTAAAAAAAAGCAAAGAATGATCAGAAGGTTAAAAACTTTGGAAGCAACCAGCAGATTTCTCATATTTTAGAATTATTCCGGTTTGTCCGGATGATCCGGCTTATTATTTTTTTCGATCCGTGCAGCGATAATATAATACGTTACAAGGCTTAATCCACCGAAAAGACATATCATCGAGAAATAAGAAGCTTCTTCTCCCATACATGTCA
>JAUZOW010000093.1 GCA_030706225.1 Bacteroidota bacterium
AACCGGAAAGGATAAAGGAGCAGTCGCTGTTACGGATCGTGATCTCGCTTTTCTGTTCCGAGGAATGCTTCAGCTGAAGAATGTCTTCCCGTGTCAATCCGATGATGGATCCCATGAGAAATTCATCACCTTCAATAGTTTCACGGATCAATGCATAGGCAGACCGGATGAGATCCAGTCCGGTTTCAAAATAGATAGCACCGGCATGATGCAATGCAGTATAGATTCCCATGCTGTATCCGGCCGAATAGCCGGCCACAATACCTTTACGATCAAAATAATCAGACAGGGTGCATCCCAGGATATAGGCGATATATTGGGTTTTCAGTTCGTCATCCAGGAAATCACATGAAATCGTATTGAAATTTTCCAGATCGGTTCCTGTAAATAAAGATGCTTTTTTCAGATACCCGGAGAAAACCGTTTGAAACCCATGAAGGTCAGGGAAAAGATTTCCCGGGTAATCATGGGCAAAAGGAGGAAAGATAAATGCAATTTGTTGGGAAGGCAAGGATATTGAATTTATTTGTCAAATTCCAATAACTTGTTTTCGTTCTCGATGATCAGCATTTGCATGTCGATCAGTTGCCCGATCGTTTCCACAGGATGCTTAACGGCATATTTCCCGATAGTTTTCAGTTCGATGTCAAGATTGTATTTTTTCTTAAAGACCTCGATCAGTTCAAGAAACATCAGTGAATCACCGTCAATATCCCTGATAATGTTCGTTGAATCATTCAGGGTGGCGACATTCACCTCGCATTCGTCTGCAAAAAACTGATATACAATATCTTTTACTTCCTTTTTTGTAGCTTCTGTAATATGCGCCATAGCTTTATAAGTTATGTTGAAAGTGCAAAAATAAATTATTTTTTAAATCAGGAAGGGTACTTTCGGAAAACGAGAGTTGCATTGTGTCCTCCGAAACCGAAGGAATTGGATAATGCAACCCGTATTTCCTTGTTCCTGAAATGGTTTGGCACATAATCGAGATCCAGGTCGGGATCCGGATGGTCCAGATTGATGGTTGGTGTCAGGATTGAATTCCGGATGCTGAGAATGGTAATAATTCCTTCAATAGCTCCGGCAGCTCCAATGGTATGTCCAATCATGGATTTGGATGATGAGACCGGGATTTTACCGGCACGTTCTCCGAATACTTTCTTGATAGCCATAGTTTCATAGCGGTCGTTTAGTTCTGTGGATGTGCCATGGGCATTGATATAGTCCACTTCATCTTTTGAAATGCCGGCATTCTGAATAGCTCTTTCAATAGTGATGGCCATGCCTTGCCCGTCTTTCATTGGGGCCATGATGCTGTAAGCTTCACTGGTGAGTGCATATCCGGCCACTTCAGCGTAAATTTCAGCATTTCTTGCTTTGGCAGAGGATTCCGATTCAAGGATCAGAACTCCGGCGCCTTCTCCGATGACAAACCCGTCACGGTCTTTTGAAAAAGGACGGCTTGCTTTTTCCGGAGGGTCATTATTGACAGAAAGAGCATATAATGAATTGAATCCTTCAATTTCTTCACGATTGATGATGGAATCCGCACCTCCGACGATCACTGCATCAGCACGGCCTGAATGGATCAGATCGTATCCCAATCCGATAGCATAAGCCGATGAAGCACAGGCTGTATTGACCACGAAATTCGGCCCCTGAAGCTGATATTCCAGGGAAATCCAGGCTGACATGGAATTTGTCATACCTTTAAAGATGGTATTCTGAAAGGTTGTGTCTTTTTCGGTGCTGGAATTACCGGTATTAACAACACCCAGAATAACTGAGCATCGCTCGCGGTTAAGTGTATCAAAATTTATTCCCGAATGTTCAACAGCCACTTTTGCACAGGTATAGCACATGCGTGTGACACGTGTCATCTGGCTGGCTGCTCTTTTTTTTACGAATTGCCGCGAGTATTCTTCGAATTCTGCAGGAACTTCTGCTGCAATGCGGGTAGTATTGGCAGAAGCATCAAACAGGGTGATATAACGGACTCCGCTTTTTCCTTCAACAAGGTTTTTCCAGTTAGTTTGCAAATCAAATCCAAGGGATGAAATAATGTTCATCCCCGTTACGACAACTTTTTCCTGCATCTGTATAGATTAAATCAGAGATGTTATGAGAGTTCTGTTAGTTACCGCTTGTCCAGTTGCAGATCATGTCAACCTCTTTATCTGTAGGTACCTTATCCGGATGTGAGTCGCGGAAAGGCTTTGGAGGCATGCTGTTCTTCCGGAGCATATGGCAGATGGCTTCGGCTTTCTTGGCCTGTTTTTCCGGTTTCATCTGATCCCATACGGAAAGATTCAACTGGCCTTTAGCAAAAGGATTGCCTGTTGTGGAATGACATCCCATGCAATCATTCTGTAAAACCTTTTTTACATCATCCGGCATCGCTTTGACAGTCCCCATCTTTTTTTTCTGGGGCTTTTCAGAATAAGCTCTTTCAGGTGATAAAATAAATGAAACAGCAAAGATCATGATCATGCATGCTGCCAGCATTAGCAATAATTTTTTCATGGCTTAAAACTTTTTTGTTAATACTCAGCAAAAGAAACGATATGCAAAAATAGCAAAATGAAACCCATAAAGCAAGGAGGAAAGGTATGTTTCAGAAAAGATCTGAAACCAGCTTGCAATCATCCCCTAGGCACTCAATCAGCGCAATTTTTATTTTTTCAGGATCCTGTCCCGGTAGCGACAGAAAATAGTCTTTCGATACGACAAAAGCCGCTTTAAGTCGTTCCGTAATCTGCTTTTCTTGCAGTGGACCAGGAAAAAGTTGTTCCGACTTTCTGGCTGATGAGTAATCATAAAAGCCGGCTCCGGATTTGACCCCCAGCTTTCCTTCCGAAATCCGGGATCCCAGAAAATCCATTAAGGGATGATAATCGGATTCATCTGGAGTATTCCGGACATAATTCCGGATGGAAGAAAGCATGACCTCCAGTCCGACAGCATCGAAAATATCAAAAATACCGGTAGGAAGCAGGTTCTTCCGGATCATCGCATCTATCCCGGCAAAAGTGACTTTCCCTTCCATGACGATCCGGAAAGCTTCATTCTGCAACCCGAGAAAAATGCGATTCAGCAGGAATGCTGAGTTTTCATCCTGTACAAGAAAATTTCTTCCTGTCGACTGAAGGAAAGCAGTCAGCGTCTCGACGGTTTCCTGCGAAGTAAGGGGACTTTGAATGATCTCTGTAATATTTTTCAATGCCACCGGATAAAAGAAATGAAGCCCGGCAACCTTTTCTGCACGTTGGGGTCCAGGTATGAGAAGTGACGGGATAATGGAAGAAGAATTGGAAACCAGGATGCACTCTTTAGGAACCATTTCATCCAGTTTCCGAAACAAATCTTTCTTCAGATCTGCATCTTCCGGAATGGCTTCAATGACCAGATTTGATTTTTCAAGATCCTGCAATTCCATGGAAATGATGGTTTCATCCATCCAGTGTGTATACTGAAGAGGCGATGCCACCCCGTTTTCCAGCATACGTTTGCATTTCTTATTAAAAGTTCTCCGGATCTTTTCAATATCTGCTTTCCGGCTGCAAATCCATGTCAGGGAATAAGGCTTGTCCAGAAGATAATAAAACAGGTTGGTTCCCATTTTACCTTCCCCAATGATTCCGATAATGTTCAGCATGACATCTTTTATTTTGGCAAAAGCTTAATGGGTAGAGGGTTCCGGTTGATGATTTTTCCAGGGTCCCTTGTCATTCCGCATGACGAGATCCCTGTATTCAACCAGATGTTTCAGGTGATCCCGGATATGGCGGTTGTAGCCCAGCATAGAAATGAGAAACCCCATTCCCTTGTCGATCGCCAGTTTTTTATTCCGGACTTGTTTTAAGATAAAGAAGAAAAGTTCCCGTTTATCTTTATCCCTGGAAAAAGGGAATTCTTTACATATTACCCATGAAAGACGGGCCTTTTGAGCTGCGGAAATTTTGCCTCCGGATCTGATAAAAGCATTCTCAGCAAACAGATGTTCTGCTTTTTCCCGGATCGTGCGGAACGAATAGAGCCGGGTTATTGTCTCCATGTATTTGTCGAAGATTTCTATCTGCGACATGTTCATATAACGGATCATCGGGAAATGCCCGACTCCCATTTCATGGGGATTACCCGTAAGCCTTCCCTCTTCCTTATAACGGCGGAAGGTTTCCGTGCCGGGAGGTGCATTCAGGAGATGGAGGTTGACATAAGGCATGTTCATCCTGACTGTGAAATCAAAGATCCGGTCGAATTCATCCAGGGTGTCGTGATCAAATCCGGCAATAAAGGATGCATTGATATGGATTCCATGGGAATGGATTTTCCGGATAGCTTCTTCATAAATTTCGGCAGAATGGTTATGCCGTTTGTTGCTTTCGTTGAGACTTTGAGGATTCAGGGATTCAAATCCGATCAGAATATTGAAACACCCTGCCTGAGCCATCCCTTCCAGAAGTTCATCATCATCGGCTACATCAATGCTGCACATGCAACCCCAGCTGATCTTCAGAGGGATCAGTGCATGCATCAGCTCTTTGGCAAACTTCTTATCGGTAGTCAGGTTGTCGTCGACAAAAAAGAAATATTTTACCGGTGTTGCTTTGATTTCATCCACAATATTTCCGATATCCCGGTATCTCATTTTTCTGCCGAACATCTTGGAAACCAGGCAGAATTCGCAGTTGAACGGGCATCCTCTGGATACCTGGATACCAGCCTGGAAGATACGATTCATCCTGACCAGGTCCCACCGGGGCAATGTATGGGTTTTAAAGGGAGCAAATTCACTCCGCTTATAAAGCGGTTTCATGATCCCGTTTTCAAAATCTTTCAGACATTGTTCCCATGAGCCTTCTGCTTCTCCGGAAACGACACTGTCGGCATGCTGAAGGGCCTCTTCCGTCATGAAGGAGACATAGGGACCACCCAAAACGACTTTGGCTCCCATGCTCCGGTAATGATCGGCCAGCATGTATGCGCGGTTAATGGTTGCACCCAGGGTCGTGATTCCTACAATGTCCGGAATGGGCTTTTCAGGAATATCCTGTATCTCTTCATCGTAAATTCGAATGTCATAATAATCCGGGGTCAGAGCTGCCACAGTTGGTAAGGCAAGAGGTATCATCAACCGCTTTTTCCCGAAAATATGAGCCATTTCCGAGTGGGCAGGATAGTTGATATATTTCTGCCTTGGGCTGATCAGTAAAAGACGATATTTTTTCCTCTTTTTCAATCTTATTTAAGATACATACCGGATCGTATATCCGGCTTGCATGAATTTGCTGACTTCTGTAACAAAGCTAAGGATCAGGTCACCGTCGTTCAGTTTCTCTTCTTTCTTGATCCGGTCAAGGCAAAGAAATGCCATGGGCGGGCCAATGTAGCCCATCGTCGACATTTTAGTATACAGAGTACTGCGGGGAATTCCCAGTTCCTGACATTCATCCATGATCAATTCTGAAATGTGTCGCGAAGGAAAATTGACCTGGAAATACTTCAGTTTGGACAGGTCAATCTGGTATTTCCCGATCATCCGTTTCAAACCTTTAATAAAAACGGAACCATCCGGATCATGAAAATTAGCCCGGAGCTCTTCCTGGAACATTTGAGACAGGTGATGGTATCCCTTCTCATATTCTTCTTTGGGATTCATCCAGTAAGCCGGCCGCCTGTTTCCCATAGCGCTGGGCTTTTTCCCTCCAATAGATTCCATATAGACATTTTCGGCAATCCACCCTTTAGCCGGTGCTTTTTCGGATGTGAGGACAAGCGCTGAAGCACCATCACTCAGAAAATATCTCAGAAATACCTCTTCTTTTCTGATCAGGGGCTGATTATAATATTCAGCAACCAGTTCCGAAGAAGACATACTGGAAGAGACGACCAGCGCATTATGATATCTACCGCTTTTCAGCATTTCCCAGGCAAGGAGCAAAGCTTTGTATGCGGAAGTGCAATTGGCATGTACAGAGATTTCTCCGCATTGTTCAATACCAAGTTGTTCCTGAATTCTGACAGAGGCAGTCGGCATCTGATCCTGGTGAGCACTTCCGTACACGATCAGATCAATATCCGAAGGGGAGAGACCTGCATCGGAAATAGCTTCCCGTGCTGCTTTAACCGACATGGTAATGTTGTCTTCAGTGAATTTTCGGGTAACAGGATCGATGGCAAAGTGGTAATATTCAACTTCCAGTATCTCATTCATCAGAACCTGAATCCTTTTCATCCATTTCCGGATTTTTTCCGGAGCTTGATCCAGTTCTCCGAGATACCGGTTTATTTCATCGCGGGGGATAGGGTTTCCGGGCAGATAATGTCCTGTACCGGCAAGCCGGACTACCGTGGAACAGGAACTATGATCATCTGTGTTCATATCAGGCGGCAGAATTCAGATAAAGCGTTTTTTTTTCTTTATAATAGTTTACAGATATTTTCTTTGCAAATTCAAGGGCAAAGGGGACTACTTCCTTGCGGGGAAGGATTTTATCTACAATGCCGTACTGAAGAGCATCTGCGGCAGAAAACATTTCTCCATGGAGAACCAGTTCAAGCCCTTTTGCCAAACCGGCCAACTTAATGAGATGCGAAGTACCGCCAATTCCGGGGATCAGGTTAAAAGTGCTTTCAGGAAGTCCCATGACTGCATCTTCAGAACAAAACCGGAAATGGGAAAAAAGGGCAAGCTCCATGGCAGATCCCAGGCACACTCCCCGGATGGCAGATATGACAGGAATGTTCAACTCTTCAAAATACAGAAATGAAAAGTGATTTCTTTCGAAAAATGAAAAGGTTCCGGAGGATGAAAGTTCTTTTTCAGGGTGAACGGCTTTTTGAAGCAAATCATCCAGATCGGCGCCGGAAGAAAAATGCCGGCCTTTTCCACTGATGACGATAGCGGAAATGCCATCCTTTTTGCACAATTCATCTACTAATGATGACAATTCGTTGAAAAACAATGAATTCATCCGGTTGGAGGGAGGCTGGTTGATCTCCAGGTGCACCAATCCATCATCATATGTGACCGATAAAGTTTTAAAGGAGGTTTTCATTTTTCCTTCTTTCCATTTCTTCATATGCCAGTTCACAAAACATCCGTGTTTCTTCCTTCATAGCTTCAGCCAGTGGCATCGATTTGTAATTGCGGAGCGCCTGAAGAATGTACCGGATCACTTTGCGCGGACGGTCTTTCGTCATTTTTTTTGCCAGAAGCAGAGCTTTTTCCATTCCTGCCTCCTGCGGAAGAACTTCATCCACAATCTTCATGTTCAGTGCTTCCTGTGCATTCAGCATATCGCCTCCCAGGATTGTTTCCAGGGAAGAAGCCCATGATATTTTACCAGGAAGCCTAATGGTTCCACCCATACCGGGCATCAGGGAATGATTACACTCCGGAAAAGCAAAAAGAGCTTTTTCACTACAGATCCGGATATGACAGGCAAGAGCTATCTCAAGTCCTCCGCCAAAGCAAATGCCATTAATTACAGCAATGACCGGTATATCAAGATTTTCAATGAAATCAAGGAGTGATTTACCTTTATTCATCCTTTCTGCAAGATGCACAGGATTCGCTGCAAGTTTGAAAAGATCATCCAGACGGGCGCCTCCGGAAAAATGTTTCCCGGCGCCGCAGATCACAAGGGCTTTGGCACCGTCCTGATCCAATAAGTCTTTCAATTGCTCCGGAGCAATGAATTCCGGATCGGAGAGAAAATTTCCCCGAGGTGCATCCAGCGTCAGAATTCCAATAGAATCCTGTGCTTCCCAGTGAATCATACCCGCCGGTTCAGACATAAATCGCTTCGTTAATTTTCTTTGTCACAATGTCAGGAATATCCTGGGGGATTTTTTTTCGGTCAACAAACAGGGTTCTGACCGTCGCCCTGGATATGGTTTTTCCCGTTTTCTGGTTGATGATCCGCTGATTGAAAACGATAAAAGGGTTAGCCGGTTTTGCTTCTGTTTCTACCCGTAATTCATCAAATAATAAGGCTTCCTGCATATAACGGATCTTGGTTTCAATGACAATCAGGAAAATATCCTTGTCCTGAAATATCTCAAGAATACCTGTGTCCCGGGTCCATTCCCAGCGTGCCTGCTCAAGATACTGAACATATACGGCATTATTCAGATGTCCGTATGAATCCAGTTCATACCCTCTGACGGTAAAGCAGGATTTGTGTTTCCGGGTAGGTTCTGTAGTGCTCATTCTTCCTGGAAGTTTCCTTTGAATTTTAAAAAAATAACCTGATTGCCTGAAATAACTCCGTGAATTTCATACTGTCTGTTTTCCTGTTCATGGATATCCAGCGTAATCTCAGGTTCCGGTGTGGTTCCCGGCTGGATCATGGCAAGAAACTTAATGTTATCGGAGTATATCAGTTTTATTTTTTTCCGGGTAATTTCTTCGGCAAGGCCACGTATCATCTCTATCTGACAAACCCCCGGAACTACCGGATTTCCCGGAAAATGTCCGTCGAAGACCGGATGTCCTTGATAAATATGAACCCGGCAATGGAACCGTTGTCCTTTTCCCGGATTTGTAATCAAAAAATCCTGATCTTCTTTTATTTCAATTATATGATAAAAGCCCTCAAGCATCTTGTCAGATAAGCAGAATTTCCAAAATCAATCGGTAAAAATAAGGAAAAAAAAAGTTCGCACCCGCTCTAAATCACTGATTGCTGAGCAGGGTCAAATGAAAAGTATGACGGATGTTAGGATTAAGAATAAAGATTTCTGCAGGAATACCGGTATCTCCATATAAAAACCGGATGTTTGTTTTCTGAAAATATTTACGGGAGGAAGTAATTTCTAAAAGATCCAGGGAACCACACCGGAGTGTATAATTCCAAATTCCAAACTGTGACTGTGCCTGATAGATCATAGTCGAATCATTGCCACAATCTTTTGTGGTCTTCATTTTCCAGATGGTAGGGTCTCTGAAAAAGATCATCCGGAAGTCCTGTTCCAGAACCGACAGAAAAGATTTCCTGTCCATCGCCGGGAAAACCGATTTTACCTCAGCAGAAGTTTTCCGGATTTCCAGATCAAAATAGGTCATGCCTACTTCATTCGCAAAAACAACCCGGAAAGTGGAATCATTCATCCGTTTGGTCAGTAAAATCCCTGAAAGATGATTTTTCCCGATATCCATGGAGGATTTATACAGTGCTTTTTCAAATCCTGAAGAAAATGGAACCCTCCATCGTTCGGCTTGCTGGAAGGTAAATCCTGGTTGCTGGGCATTTACAACAGTGGCCAGGAGAAAGAAAAGGATTCCCGGAATATGAATCTTATTTTTTGCTACTGAAAATGTCATTGGGCAAAGGAGTGTTGATCTTTTTCGACTGGAATACAATGCGGGTCATGTCACCTGAAATTTCCTGCATCTCTATTTCAGATACTGTCATGTCTTTTTTATCGATATAAAGCCGGATTTCACAAAGGGTAGCTTTAAGATTTGATGAAATCGGCTTCATTTTTACCAGGTAACGGGATACGTTTTCGAAAAATGCAGAAGAAAAACGTGTTTTATCTTCAAACAGCGTGCCTTTTACACTGCCAACAATTATAGCATTGATTTCGCTGAACAATTTATTGGAACGGGCGTCAAAATGAGATTCTTTCGATTCATCCCTGATCAGGATATTACCGTTATGGATGATAATCAAGTATTTTACGGGACTGGTATATTCCCATCTCAGGTCATTTTCCTTCCGGAAGTAAAATTTTCCGCGGCTTGTGATTTTTTCCGAAAGGACATCCATGATTTTTTCCTGGACAAAAGAACTTTCAATGGTCTGGGTCGTCCGGGAAGCCGAAGCGACTTTCTGCCGGAAGGAGCCGGCATCCTTGATTGGAGAAAAACCTGCCTGAGCATTCAGTGAACAGGGGAGCAGCGTTAACAATAACAACAGTATAGAGAAACAATTATTCTTCATAAATGGAAATATTGGCTGATTCATGAATGGGTACAATGCGGTAGCCGGAAGCTTTTGTGTGATCGATAATTTTCTGAAGCATAGATGCCGTTGCAGGGATTGTATCGTGAAGAAGGACGATATCGCCGGGTTTCAGATTTTTCTGAAAACGACTGAGAATCTTTCCGGGTTTTTTTACAGACGTGTCGTAAACCCGGTTGCTGTAGCCGACCACAGTCAATCCGGAACCGTCGATCGCTTTTTTTAACAGAGGATTGATTACTCCATAAGGCGGCCGGAAGATCAATGTGGATTTACCTGTAGCTTCCTTAATGATTTTCCCGGTTTCTTTCAATTCTTTCCGGATTCTGTCAGAAGAAAAGAAATCAAAGTTAACCGCATGTGAATAGCTGTGGTTACCGATGATATGTCCTTCCTGAATGATCCTTTTCAATAATGCTTCATGACCCGGAATTTTTTTCCCGATGCAGAAGAAAGTTGCAGGAACTCCGTTTCTTTTCAGGATATCCAGGATGACCGGAGTAGTTATCGGATCGGGTCCGTCATCAAAGGACAATATGATTTCCTTGCGATCCGGGTTCCCTCTGCAAACTGCTTTCATGAAAAATCCGGATTCGATTTTAAAGGCCATTCCGAAAGATATCCCGATATATATAACCGCAAGAACAGGAAATAGCACAAAGGGAATATCTATGATCATGAGATCCAGAAAGATCAGGAATATAGCCACAATGCCGCACAAGATCGAAAATCTCCGGAAGGTCATTATTTTGCTTTGCTTAGAAGGATCA
>JAUZOW010000094.1 GCA_030706225.1 Bacteroidota bacterium
ACTTTTAAGAAAAAAACCGTCCCGGATTCGGGGCGGTTTTTTTTGCTTTCTTTAATCCATGGGGTTCGGAGTTCGGGGTTCGGGGTTCCAAGTCGTGACGCGTAACACGAAAAAAGTTCCAGAGTTTCACAGTTTCACAGTTTCACAGTTTCACAGTTTCAGAGTTTCACAGTTTCAGAGTTTCGGGTCGTTACATCCGTCACGCGTTCCCGTCACGTTCTTGCATCCCCGTATGGAGATCCAATATGGTAGCAAGACGATGATCTCGACAAAAATTTCCCCCTCCCGGAAGAAACTTAATTTGCAACCAAATCATTTCAAGGGAGGGGGTCAAGGGGAGGGAAAGTCGTGACGCGTCACGCGTGACAAAAGATCGTGACACGTGACGCGAAAATGTTCGGAGTTTGGAGTTCGGAGTTCGGAGAACGTAAAACCGCGATCCCCGGAAGGTAACCCTCAAAAATAATGTAAACCCTTATATATCTGCTATGTTCTTTGTCAGGAATTAACCAAACTCAACCGATCCCCGGAGGGGATCTATAATGGTAGGATAATGAGTAACATGATAAATATCAACCCTGGAGGGGTTGAAGAAAATACGATTCGTAATTTTTTTATTTTCATGTATCACCTTTGTCATGAAAATCGGATTAATAGAAAAAATTGATATTATGAAACCAGATATTTATTCTCAAGTGTATATTCATTTGGTTTTTTCCCCAAAAGGTCATCAGTCTGCTATCCCGGAAACTATTGAGGCACAATTATATCCTTATATGAGCCAGATTATTGCAAACAAAAATCATAAACCCTATATCATCAATGGAATGCCGGATCATATTCATATTCTCTTAGGAATTAATCCGAATTCTTCTATTTCTGATCTTGTCCGGGATGTTAAAAGAAGTTCTTCTGTCTTTATCAATTCAACCTCATTATTGCCAAAGAAATTTTCCTGGCAGGAAGGATATGGGGTTTTCTCTTATGGAAAATCACAACTTGATAAAATTTATCAATATATTCTTCTTCAAAAAGAACATCATCGGAAAAAAAAATTCAGAGATGAATATATTTCTTTTCTTCAACATTATGGTGTTCAATATGATGAAAAATATTTGTTCAGATTTTATGATTGAAATGTGATCCGGCTTTTCTTCAACCCCTCCAGGGTTGTAAAAAATATGGATATATCCCTATCGTTATAGATCCCCTCCAGGGATCAGCGCTTTCGTGTGATTGAACAGTGTTGAAGCAGGATGTGATTCCCTACTTATATGGATCACATGCGTTCGGGGACATCTATTCCCAATAACCTCATTCCTTTTTTTATCACTTTGCCGGTAAAGACAGAGAGGATCAACCGCATATCACGGCAGGAAACGTTCTCTTCTTTCAATACCGGGACTTCCTGATAAAACTGATTGTACTCCTTCGAGAGATCGAAGAGATAATTGGCTATCAGCGCCGGACTGAAAGTTTCGCCAGCTTCTTTGACTATCGATGGAAATATGAATAATTTCTTGATAATCTCTTTTTCCAGAGGAAGAACAGGTATTCCGGACTGGTCCTTCAATTCCTGAAGGGCGGTGCTTTCACTGAATCCGGTCTGGGTTTCGGCTCTCTTCAGCAACGAACGGACACGGGCATGGGTATATTGGATGAACGGCCCTGTATTGCCATTAAAATCAATAGATTCTGCCGGATCAAAGAGCATGTTCTTTTTCGGATCCACCTTCAGGATGAAGTACTTCAAAGCACCCAATCCGATCATCCGGAATAGATCCTGAGCATCGGTAGCCGGAAGCTCATTGGCTTTCCCGAGTTCGCGTGTGGTTTGTTCTGCCGTAGAAAACATCTCGTCCATCAGGTCGTCGGCATCAACGACGGTTCCTTCGCGGGATTTCATCTTGCCGTTGGGAAGTTCCACCATGCCGTACGACAAGTGATAAATCCGTTCTGACCAGTCACGTCCAAGCTTCTTCAGGGTTCTGCGCAGTACATCGAAATGATAATTCTGCTCATTGCCTACTACATAAATCATCTTCGTGGGATGGAACTTGTCATAACGGACAACGGCTGTTCCCAAATCCTGAGTCATATAAACCGAAGTACCGTCGCCACGAAGCAACAATTTCTCATCCAAACCATCCTGAGTCAGGTCGATCCAGATGCTGCCGTCGTCTTTTTGGGAAAGTACGCCCTGTTCCAGTCCGTCGGTGACGACTTTCTTTCCCAACAGGTACGTATCCGATTCATGCTGGACAATGTCGAAAGCGACGCCCAGTCGTGTATATGTCGTTTCAAAACCTTTATATGCCCAATCGTTCATCAAAGCCCAGAGAGCACGGGTTTCAGGGTCACGGGCTTCCCACTTTCGGAGAATATCCTGCGCTTCCCGGATCAGCGGAGCGCTGCGTAATGCTTCCTCCTCGGAAGTGCCTTCTTCTACAAGCTTTTTTACCTCTTCCCGGTAATGCTTTTCAAACAATACATAATATTTACCTATCAGATGATCAGGTTTTATTCCGGTTGATTCCGGGGTCTCTCCCTTGCCCCATTTCATATAAGCAAGCATCGACTTGCAGATATGTATGCCGCGGTCGTTGACCAGGTTCATCCGGATCACCGGATAGCCGTTGGCTTTCAGAATTTCTGCCAGAGAAAAGCCCAGCAGGTTATTCCGGATATGTCCTAAATGAAGGGGTTTATTGGTATTCGGAGAAGAATATTCCACCAGCACAGGATCTTCCTGACGCTGCGGAGCAAAGCCATACTGATCGTTCCCGGCTTCTTTCAACATAAAGGAAATCCAGTAATTATCGGAGAAACACAGATTAAGAAATCCCTTGATCACATTGAACGATGCCAGTCCGGGAATCTCTTTCATCATCTCATTTCCGATCTCAGCAGCAGTAGTTTCCGGGGCTTTATGTGAATAGCGGGTAACAGAGAAGATGACGACCGTATAGTCGCCATTAATCTCTTTTTTTGTTTTTTCAACGGGCAGATTAAGAACCGGAATATTTTCCCCGTAAAGGCGGGAAACGATCCGGTTTGTAATATCCAGCAATAGCTGTTCGATCATGCGTTATAATTTGCAGCAAAGATAAAAGATAATTCGAAATCGTGACGATCGTGACACGTGACGCGTGACGCGAAATCGTGACACGTATTATGAAAGATAATTATTTTTAATGGTTTGTGTAATTGCCAAAAAATAAGTAGGTTTGCAAAATCAAACAACAAAGGGCTACATATCGCAAGATATTATCTTAAAGGCTATACGTAAAACCCATTATATGAAAAAAAACGTAATTATTATCGGTGCAGCCGGTAGAGATTTTCACAATTTCAACACTTACTACAGGGACAATGAAGATTTTAACGTTGTCGCTTTCACCGCTGCCCAAATTCCCGACATTGCTGGCAGAAAATACCCGGCGGCTCTTGCTGGAAAACTTTATCCAAAGGGTATTCCCATTTATGAAGAAAAGGATCTCACTGATCTGATCAAGAAATTCAATGTCGATATCTGCAATTTCGCATACAGCGACCAGCCTTATCAACATATGATGAATATCAGTGCCCTTGTGAATGCTGCAGGTGCTGATTTTGTACTTCTCGGACCTAAATCGACCATGGTAAAAAGCACCAAACCGGTCATCGCCGTTTGTGCAACCCGTACCGGTTGCGGCAAAAGCCAGACCTCTCGCCGTGTTATCGAAATCCTTATGGAAAAAGGTCTGAAAGTCGTTGCTGTCCGTCACCCGATGCCATACGGCGATCTCGTAGCACAGAAAGTAGAACGTTTTGCCACTGTTGAAGACCTTGCCAAGTACGAATGTACCATTGAAGAAATGGAAGAATACGAACCGCACGTTGTTCGCGGTAATGTAATCTATGCTGGCGTTGATTATGAAGCCATTTTAAGGGCAGCTGAAAAAGATCCCAAAGGTTGTGATGTCATTCTGTGGGATGGCGGAAATAATGACTTTTCCTTCTATCAGCCTGATCTGTTAATTACCGTTGCAGATCCTCATCGTCCCGGTGCAGAAGTAAACTATTATCCTGGCGAAGTCAATATTCGTATGGCTGATGTAGTCGTCATTAACAAGATCGACTCCGCATCACCTGAAAACATTCAGATCGTTCGCGACAATATCCAGAAACTGAACCCGAAAGCTATCGTTATCGACGGTGCTTCCCCCATCCGCGTTGATGATGAATCCGTCATCCGTGGCAAGAGAGTTCTGGTTATCGAAGACGGCCCGACTTTAACTCACGGTGAAATGAAGATTGGTGCCGGTATCGTTGCCGCTCAGAAATACGGAGCTGCCGAACTGGTTGATCCCCGTCCCTGGGTTACAGGCAAATTGGCTGAAACCTTCCGTATTTACCCGAATATCGGCCATCTGCTTCCCGCTATGGGTTATGGTCCTCAGCAGGTAAAAGACCTGGAAACTACCATCAACAAATGCCAGTGCGATTCCGTCGTGATTGGAACTCCGATCGACCTGAACCGTATTATAAAAATTAAAAAGCCGAATACGCGCGTCTATTATGATCTCCAGGAAATCGGGAAACCCGACATGGAAGATGTCATCAATAATTTCCTGAAGAAACAGAAGATCAAAACCAAAAAATAATCTGAAAAGGGGCATTTGCCCCTTTTTTTTTATATTTTTATTAACCAAAAAATGGAAAATCAATGAAAAACAAAAATTTAGTTTCCATTAATGATTATACCCGGGATGAGCAAATCCAGATTCTCGACCTGGCAGAAGAATTTGAGAAACAACCTTCCCAGCGTATCCTGGAAGGATACGTTGTCGCTTCTCTTTTCTTTGAACCTTCTACACGCACGCGGCTGAGCTTCGAAAGCGCCGCCTGTCACCTGGGAGCTAAAGTGATCGGATTCTCGGAACCCGGATCCTCCAGTCTTAAAAAAGGTGAATCCCTGAGAGATACCATTCTCATGGTCTCCAACTATGCCGACATCATCGTAATGCGACATCCAAGGGAAGGCAGTGCACGCTTTGCCAGCGAAGTCGCTACGATCCCCCTGATCAATGCCGGCGACGGAGCCAATCAGCATCCTACACAAACCCTGCTCGATATGTACTCCATCCGGAAAACACAGGGTTCTCTCGATAACCTGAATGTTGCCTTCGTAGGTGACCTGAAATACGGCCGTACCGTCCATTCACTGGCTATCGCTCTTTCCAACTACAACACCACCTTCCACCTGGTTTCACCTCCCGAGCTGAAAATGCCGAGCTCAGTCAAGAAATACATCAAGGACAGCAATCTATCCTACTATCAGTATACGGACCTACAGGAAGTCATCTCAAAAGTGGATATCCTCTATATGACCCGTATCCAGAAAGAACGCTTTTCCGATCCCATCGAATATGAAAGGGTAAAGAACTCTTATGTCCTGCGCAATAACATGCTGAAAGATGCCCGGCCTAATATGCGTATCCTGCACCCTCTGCCACGGGTAAATGAGATCGCAGTTGATGTGGATGAAAATCCAAAGGCATACTATTTTACTCAGGCACTGAACGGTGTTTTTGTCCGTCAGGCCTTACTGGCATCTATTCTGGGTGTTAAATAAATCATTGAAATTCTGAATCCATGGAAAAAGAAGAAATAAGAAAAGAGCTGAAGGTATCCGCTATCGAAAACGGAACCGTCATCGACCATATTCCCAGCAACAGCGTATTCCAGGTCATCAGGATCCTGAACCTGAATGAATCCGGAAACATGATCCTGTTCGGCACCAACCTGGAAAGCCAGAAAATGGGAACAAAAGGAATCATCAAGGTAAGTAACCGCTTTTTTGAACCCGACGAA
The DNA here is from genome assembly GCA_030706225.1 of Bacteroidota bacterium. Taxonomy (GTDB): domain Bacteria; phylum Bacteroidota; class Bacteroidia; order Bacteroidales; family FEN-979; genus JAUZOW01. Next base: position 5,857 of record JAUZOW010000094.1, read on the forward strand.
ATCAACAAGATCGCCCTGGTAGCTCCGAAAGCTACACTGATCGTGATTAAGAATTACAAAGTAGTGGAGAAAAAGAATGTCGAGATCCCCGATCACGTCGAAAACATCGTGAAATGCTTTAACCCTAACTGCATCACAAACCACGAAGACATCACCACCCGCTTTACCGTGATCGACAAGGAGGACCTTAAACTAAAATGCCATTACTGCGAAAAAATCACGGCAAGAGATAGTATGGCGTTTTTGTAAATCGTGACAAATCATGACACGTGACGCGGAAAAAAGTTCGGAGTTCGGGGTTCGAGGTTCGGAGAACGTAAAACCGCGATCCCCGGAGGGGATCCACAATGGTAGCAAGACGAAACCGCGATAAATATTCCCCCTCCCGGAAGGAAGTTTTTTTGCAAGTAAACCCTCTCATGGGAGGGGGTCAAGGGGAGGGACCGTTACAACAAAAAGAGATCCTTTTCGTTATGGATTCATTGTAAAAACACTACTTTTGTCCCATGAACCTTAAGAAGCAGAACATCTCTTTTCTTGTTGTACTGGTTTCAATGTTCACATTCACCAGCGCATTTGCCCAGGATACACTTCAGAGACAAAAGCTGAGCATGCATTACACCGTAGGATCATCGTTTACCATGACTTCCGGTTACGGCAGCGGTCTCACCTCGTGGGTCTCCCCTACTGTCAGCTATCCGGTCAACTCAAGGTTTTCGGTCCATGCCGGGTTGACGATCATGAATACTACGTTATACGGTTACCGGCCGTACTATTATTCCGTGCTGGAAAACTCTCCACTGAACACCAAATACTCCGGTAATATATCAAGTGCCATGATTTCCTTCAGTGGCAGCTATAAGGTCAACGACCGGCTTACCATCACCGGCAGCGCTTACAAACAGTTTCCTCTTTACAGCAATCCGTCAAAAAATCCGTATTATACCCCGGATGTAAAAGGCATGTACATGAATGTAGGATATAAGATCCTGGATAACATGTATATCCAGGCTGGATTCGGTTTCCAGAAAGGCGGAGTTTACGGTGATTACTCTCCATTCGGAGATCCGTATTTTTCGACGAAGTAAGGACCTCAACCCCCTGGTTGAGGTGCAACCGCTATCCCTTCAAATTATCCGACTCATCGTAATAATTATAGCTGTCCGGATCTTTGTGCTTGCCGTAATAATATTTGCCATAACCGTATCCATACCCGTAACCGTACCTGCTATAGCCATAGCCATAACCGTATTTCCCGCCGCGACGGACATCGTTCAATACATAAGCGGCATTCTTCAACATGCCGCGCTGGACAAGGTTATCAACGTCTTCGATCTGCTTCTTGTAACTATATCCCGAACGTACCACAAACAAGTTGACATCCGCCTGACTGCCTATAATGACACTGTCCGTAAGAATCGTCGGGGATGTATCGACGACAATGCAGTCAAACTTTTCTTTTACTTCTTTCAATAACTTGCTGAACCCGTTTTCCAGAAGTTCGGCAGAATTCGGGGGCAATTCGCCGGAAGGCAGAAACGACAGGTTGTCGACTTTCTGGATATTCCGGATGCTTTCATCGAGATGATTGCTGCCAATCAGGTAATCACTCAGCCCGGGCTTGTTCTTGCCGGGAACTAAATCGCTCAGCCCTGCCTTGCGCAAGTCGGCGTCTATCAACAGCGTCCGTTTGCCCTGCAAAGCAAAGATGCTCGCCAGGTTCAGCGAAGTAAAGGTCTTCCCTTCTCCCGGCATTACCGAATGGATACATATCACATTGACACCCGGTTTGGTCATGTAATACTTCAATTGCGTTCGCAACTGCCGGAACGACTCGGTAATCCGTGAACGTAAATGTCTGACTACCAGCGGGTCGGTGATTTTATCCGAGTGAATAATGCTCGCGATGACCGGGTATTCGGAATCGTTTTCAATGTCGTCCGTACCTTGGATCTTATTATTGAGATATTGCGAAAGGTACAAGTATATAAACGGTAAAGCCAGCCCTGCCAGCAAACCGATCAGCAGATTCAGAAGAGGCTTGGGACCTGTTTGCTCGGCAGTCTCAATCCGGGCCGGATCCAGGATCTGTACATCGGAAACGTTAGAGGCATTGGTGATGCCAATTTCCGCCTTTTTCTGAAGCATAAAAGTATAAATGTCGTTGTTCAGGTCGAACTGCCGCTTGATATTCATATACTGCTGCTCGGTTTCCGGAAAGTCCGACATCTTACCATTAATCTGCTTAATCTGCCCGTTCAGCAAGTTCAGCTGGGCAATGGCATTGGACGATAAGTTGGCAATGTTGTCTTCCATGCTTTTGCATGTTGCCCTGATCTCTTCGTCAATAAGCTTCAGTCCCGGATTGTTATCCCGCGCGGAAAACGCCATCGTCCGGCGCCGGCTGTACAGATCAATCAGCTTCTCAACCAACGCATTTAACCCGGCATCCATAATCCCTACCACCGAAGGTGTCGCTACTGTTTGCATCTTGTCGGCATCATGCATGTAATTCTTCAGATTTTTGAAATAATCGATCTGCATGTTCATCTGGAACTTCTGGGTTTCCAACTCGTTCACCTTGGCCAGCACATCCTTGGCTTCCTCATCCAGGTCGATGATCTTATGATCAGCCCTAAAATCAGTATATCGGTTCTGCGCCTTCTTTAATGAATCCGTGATCCCGTCAAGCTGATTACCAATGAATACTAAACTATTCTCTGAAGTCTTGCTCTTCACCATCTGCCTGTACCTGATAAGCTCCTGGTTCAGCTTGTTGAGATAATCCACTTCTTTCGCGGGGTTATTTCCGGTAATTGTTATATTAATGATATCAGCCTTCTTGTCCGATAATTCAACTTTCAGCCTCGAAAGACAACCTTTGGTCAAATCGCTCAAATCGTTGAATTTAAAATAATAGTTTTTTCCCGGAAAATAATAAGAGGTCTTCTTCCGGATAATAAACTTACAATAGCGGTTGCTGAATTCCTTACCAAAAGTTCCGTTTTGCTGAAAGTCAATTTTTTCCCGAAACCCGTTTTTATTCATATACCCATGTGCGCTGATCCGGTATGTATTTTCCGTCAGCATCTTAATCTTCAGTGGGATGCCATCGGTACGATTGAGCGTGGAATCCGTGATCTCCAGAACAAACGGATCTTCTTTGTATAATTCATGGTCGATAAAAAAGCCATCTTCATACCAGGTCACTTTACGGTTCAGCTCTTCCAGGGCTTCATTGCTCAGAGTATATGTCTTCAGCACACCCATCATGTTATCCACATTGTTGGTCATCTGTCCTTTGAAATCATCGGAAATATTGCCAAACAACCCCGACAGCTTCGACATGCTGTTATCCTGTTCTTCCACCAGCACGGTGCTGGTCACGGAATATTTTGGCTTTATCATCTTGCCGGCCAGGTATCCTCCAAGCAATCCCAGAACTGCGAAAAGTACGAACCACGGCCACCGGCTGATCAATTTTTGAATGAATGCCTTTAATTCAAGATCTTCTTTTTTCTCTTTAGAAACCATTTCACAGATTATATTGTACAGAAAGAACTATTGAATTGTCGAATGATTGAGTTGTCGATTTCAGAAAATTTTTACTTAGAAGTAATAACAAAGCTGAACACGACAATAGCTGTTGATATAGCCGACAGCATTATGGAATAAAGCGGGGCATTGACCTTGACCTGCTTGTATTTTTCCGGTTCCACATATACTACATCGTCGTTTTTCAGGTAATAAGCCGGAGAATTCAATGCGTTTTTACCGGACAGATCAAGATAAAAATTCTCTTTTCCTTTTATCGTTTGCCGGATTACCAGCACCCGTTTCGGAGAAGCATAATCGGTTAATCCTTTCGCCATGCTGATCGCTTCCAGCACCGTCAGGTTATTGCGGTAATTGTAATAAACTCCCGGTGAATTCACTTCTCCCATTACCGTCACCCGGAAGCTGAGAAGCTTCAACTTGACCGCGGCATCCTTGAGAAATTGCCCGGCTCTTACCTGCACCGTATCCTGTGCATCGGCAAGGGTAAGCCCTCCTACATGGACGGTTCCCATGATGGGAAGCACAATATTTCCGGCGGCATTCACTTCGTAGCCGTTCAGGTACTGGGACGTCAGATCACCGTACATCTGTTGAGTGCCTACTGACATGGTTGAATTTCCCTGCATGGGTGAAAACATCTGGTTCACATCCGGATTCATCGTCAGGATGCTGATGTATAGAATATCGTTCCGCCCGATCCGGTAATCCGGTACCGAATCCGGCTTCCCCGAAGGTGTAAGCCCCTGCTCATGCAGATCCATAAACAGTGTCATTTTCTTGCTCGTACTGCAGGCAGAAAGGAAAAAAACCAATAACAATAAAGTAATAAAAGATAATCTATGCATAAAATATATATTCTTAATTCAAATTTTATAATCCTATTTTTCGGTGCAAAAGTCGGATTATTTATGCAGGAAAACAATATTTTACCATTGTCTTTTCCCGGTTTGCGTCTAAATGGATTTTCTCAGGCTTTTGGTCTCTGGTTTTTTGTCAAAGGATTGGGCACTCCCCTGTTGTTCATTCGGTTTATGGGTATTCTTAAACCCAACAGGTACAGGGTTTTATTTATCAGATTGCTTTTAGTGACCATTCGCTTGAAGGCTCGCAGGTGACTGTTGAGCTTACGTTCCCGGATAACAATATGAACGAATGCCGTGAAAGAGAGCATAATCAGGAAGATCAGCGCCAAAAGTCCAAGGATGCCCAGGTTTTGACAAAAG
>JAUZOW010000095.1 GCA_030706225.1 Bacteroidota bacterium
AAAATTTGGTCCATTTTGTTGGCGCTTCCAGCGGATTGGAACCTGAAATAACGGTAAAACTGGATGGTGTGCTATCCGTCACGGAAACAGCCACATTAAACTTTTCAAGACCATATTGAGAAGTATAGGATTTTACCCAGAAGCTGAATGTTCCGTTGTATTTCAAGCTGACTCGCGGAGAAATAAGCCAATCGTTGTTAGGTGGTTCCTGAGCAGAAAAACATCCCGCGAATTTTGATCCGGTATGTGGCTGTATTGCGGTATCCCCTGACATGGAAGGATTGACCTGTGAGGGATTGAAAACAATAAACGCCATCGCTTCCCCGCTATGAGGGAAAGTATGATCCTGGATCCCGTAAGTTGCCTTTCCATCCTTATCCACAGCCTGCCAGGGTGAAAAAGTCAGCGAAAAATCAGGCAGAGAATCAAAGTTCATGATGATCTTTCCGGAAGAATCGGTCATTGCAGGTAAAATTCCGGAAACGGTGTTTGGAACGCACCGTATATACCGGTCCTGTGACCATCCCTGCATGACAGGAACAAGAACAAACAGCAGGAAAGTGATTGTCAGCGTGATAATCTTTTTCATGATTCTGCTTTTATTAAACACAAAGGTACATAAAGTTTAAGAAAACCGCCCAGTCCTCTTGACCATTCGCTTTGTTCATCGTCACAGGAGGGGAATTTTTTTTTACTTTTGAGTTCTTAAAAAATCAAAGAAGTAATCATTCAACTAATCTCCAAGAGCTCTATGGAAGAAACCATTGTCCTGAAAAAAGAACCCCCTGCCCTGCTACGGTGGATTGTTCTCCTTTTCATCAGCCTTGCCATGTTTGGCAACTACTATATTTATGATAGCATCAGTCCTTTGGCGGATGTACTGAAAGACCAGTTGAAATTCACCGACAGCGACCTTGGGTTACTTCAGGGGATTTATAGTTTTCCGAACATCATTATGGTTCTTATCGGTGGTCTTATCATTGATCGCATCGGTACAAAAAAAGCCTCACTTATCTTTTCATTTTTTGTCTTACTGGGAGCCTTTATAACCGTTCTCAGAGGTGACATTTACCTGATGGCTGCCGGCCGTCTGATTTTCGGACTTGGTGCCGAATCGATGATCGTTGCCATTACAACCGTGATTGCTCAATGGTTCAAAGGGAAACAGCTCTCTTTTGCTTTCGGACTTAATCTTACTGTTGCCCGTCTGGGTTCTTTCCTGGCCCTGAATTCGCCGACCTGGGGGAAAAGCCTTTACGCACATTGGAACTACCCTTTGATTGTTTCGGTAGGAGCCGGTGTAATCAGTGTCCTGACGCTTGTTATCTTCTATTTTATCGATACTTATTCCAAATCACATTACTCTCTCGGGAAAGAAGGAGAACAGGATAAAGTTATTCTTTCCGATGTGTTTTCATTCTCCCGCAACCGCATTATTACAGGTATCTCCCTGCTTGTGGTCGCAGCAGCCATGATCAATTTTATATTCACATTTCATATAGAAATTCTTCTTCAGATCGTAATTTACATTCTTATCATTGTTTTTTCATTTTTAAATTACAAAGCCTTCAGCAAATCGTACTGGTTTATCGTACTTCTTTGCATTACTTTCTATTCAGCCATGTTCCCATTCCAGACCTTTGCCATTAAATTTTTCCAGGAAACGCACGGAGTTACCCGTGAATATGCCGGGTTCCTTTCCAGTATGCTGACACTTTCGGCTATGATCTTCACCCCGCTGTTCGGCCTTTTTTCGGACTATTTCGGCCGCCGTTCTCTGCTTATGATGTTCGGCTCGTTGCTTATCATCCCTGTATATTTGTTAATGGGATATACATCCATCAATCTGTTGATACCTATGAGTATCATGGGAATTGCATTTTCCCTGGTTCCTGCCGTGATGTGGCCTTCGGTATCCTTCGTAACAAATCCTGCAAAACTGGGTACGGCATACGGTCTGATGACCATGATCCAAAACATCGGCTTGTTCGGATTCAATATTATCATTGGTTCGGCCAATGATATTGGCGGCGCATCGGCTGCCAATCCGGCAGGTTATCACCTGGGCATGTGGATATTCAGCTCTCTGGGCTTCTTTGGATTATTATTTGCATTTTTACTTCGTCGTTCCGAATCCGGACCCGATTCCCACGGACTGGAATATGGCACCGGATTAAATAAAAAACCATGAAAATACTGATTGTTACCGCTACGCCACTGGAAATCAGGCCACTTCTCGATCAACTAATCCTTTCGGAAGTAATGAATGATCATCTGACATGTTATTCTTATCAGGATGCTTCCATACATTTTCTGATTACAGGAATCGGAATGGTACAAACAGCCTATTATACTACCCGGCAACTTGCCCTCGATCATTATGATTTCGCGATCAATGCAGGCATCTGTGGATCTTATCATACTGGAATCCAGGTTGGCAAAGTAGTTCATGTCAGGGAAGAGATCATTTCCGAAATGGGAGCTACGAACAACAAGGATTTTTATTCAGTATTCCAGCTCGGGTTGGTCGATCCCGATGAATATCCTTACCATGACGGAAAGCTTATAAATGACGTTACCATCAACAGCGTCTGTATGATGAAGCTTCCGCAGGTAAGAGGATGTACGGTAAACCGCATCAATAGCAATGAAGAAAACATACTCCGTATGCTCGAAAGATTTAAGCCAGATGTGGAAAGCATGGAGGGAGCAGCTTTTCTTTACAGCTGCCTGATGGAAAAAGTTCCATGCCTGGAAATCCGGGCAGTGTCAAATTATGTGAGAGAACTCGACCGTTCCAACTGGAATGTTCAGTTGGCGCTGAAAAATCTGAACAAGACATTGCTGAAAATCCTGGAAGATGTGATTGAAGGAGAATGAGGAAATCGTCATTTTATAATATATCATGCCAAAAATAAAATTAGCTTTTTCACCCTGTCCGAACGACACATTCATTTTCGATGCTATTGTCCATGAGAAAATCGACCTGGAAAACCTTTCTTTTGATTACCGGTTGGAAGATGTGGAAACGCTGAATCACCTTGCCATGGAAGGCAGGATGGACATGATTAAGGTTTCTTACCATGCTTATCTGTATCTTCTGAATACTTATTGCTTATTGAACTCCGGAAGCGCCCTGGGTTTTGGGAATGGTCCTCTGGTGATCTCCGGAAAGCCTTTTCAACTGGAGGATTTGCCAGGACTGACCATTGCTGTTCCAGGAGAATTCACTACCGCTAACCTGTTGCTCAGTATTATTGTTCCGGAAGCCCGAATGAAGAGGATTATGGTATTTGATGAGATTGAAGATTCGGTTCTTTCAGGGAAAACAGATGCCGGTGTGATCATTCATGAAAACCGGTTTACATATAAGGGAAAAGGGTTATTTAAAATTGCAGATTTGGGTGAACACTGGGAAAGATTGATGCATCTTCCCATTCCGCTGGGCGGGATTATCACGAAGAAAAGCCTTGGATTTGAAACAATCAATAAGTTGAACCGGATTATGAGACGCAGTGTGGAATATGCCATGAGTCACCCGGAAGATACGATGGAATTTGTCAGGGCAAATGCAAAAGAGATGGATGAAACGGTTATGAAAAAGCATATCGGGCTGTATGTCAACGATTATACGCTCGACCTTGGTGATGAAGGCAAAAAAGCTATTCAGAAACTTATTATGATCCATGAAAACAAAGCTTCCAGTTGATCATATTGAATCCATTTTCCGTTCAGCATTAGCGGAAGGTCTTATCCGGGAAGAAGATACTGCTGTGATCTTTTATGATCTTGATTTTCTTGCAGAAAGAGTGCAGCATCTGGCCTCCCTTTTCCCGGAAACCACACTTCACGGGATAGCCATGAAAGCGAATCCGCTGATTGAGGTTTTAAAATATCTTCAGAATCTCGGAATGGGAGTGGAAACAGCATCGCTGGGAGAAGTGACGGTTGCCCTGAAATCAGGATATCCTGCCTCCCGCATTGTTTTTGATTCCCCGGTAAAAACAGTCAAAGAGCTGGAATTTGCTTTGAAGGAAGGAATCCACCTGAACCTGGATTCGCTGGATGAACTGGATAGAGTAACCTTCCTGAGGCAGAAAATCTCTTCGAAATCCACCATAGGCCTTAGAATCAATCCCCAGGTTGGAAAAGGTACCATTGAAGAATCGAGTGTAGCCGGAGAGTATTCCAAGTTTGGAATACCACTGAACTCCAAAAGAAAGCAGTTGCTGGAAGCTTTTCTGAATCACAACTGGTTGCAGGGAGTTCATCTGCATGTAGGTTCTCAGGGTTGTCCACTGGAATTACTGGTTAAAGGGGTGGAAGTGCTTTACAATTTTGCTGAAGAAGTAAACCATACTGCAGGCCGAAGCCAGATCCGGATCTTTGATATAGGAGGAGGCTTACCTGTGAGTTATACGTCGTCAGATCATCCTCCATTAATGGAAGAGTACCGGAATGCGCTGAAAACGAAATTTCCTTTACTATTTACGGATCAATATTCCCTGATCACGGAATTCGGACGATGGACTCATGCCAATACAGGCTTTACGGTCAGCAGGGTTGAATATGTAAAGCATGACCCCGGAATAAATACAGCTATGATCCATACCGGAGCGGATCTGTTTGTCAGAGAATGCCTGAATCCAAAAGCATGGCATCATCAATATACCTTGCTTGACCGTTTTGGAATAAGGAAAGGAGGCAAGGATATGGTTCCGTATAATCTGGGAGGCCCTTTATGTTTTTCCGGAGACATTCTGGCCCGGAATGTAACCCTTCCGGAGGTAAAAGAAGGAGATTACCTTATGATCCAGGATACCGGTGGATATACATATTCGATGTGGTCAAGGTATAACAGCCGTCAAACCCCAAGAATCCTGGGATACAGAAAAGGAAAATTCTTAATTCTCAGAGAAAGAGAAAGCCTCGAAGATCTCTGTAATTTCTGGAAATAGAGTTTCTCAGAAATATGCTTTATGGACCAGATATCCCTGGACATATTCTTCAATGCCCTGTTCGAGCGTATAGAAGGGCTTGGAATATCCTATAGAGCGTAATTTATCCATCCGGGCTTCGGTAAAATACTGGTATTTATCCCGGATATCCAGAGGAGTATCGATAAATTCGATTTCCGGTGTCAAAGAAAGTGAAGAAAAGACTGAATTGGCAAGGTCAAGGAAAGTTCTTGCATGACCTGTTCCGAGATTATAAATACCGGAATCTTTCCCATGATTCATCAGAAACCAGATGACATCCACAACATCCTTGACATAAACGAAATCCCGGAGTTGGCACCCGTCCTTATATTCCGGCTTATGGGATCTGAAAAGGCGAACGAATCCTTTTTCCTGTATCTGATTAAAGGAATGGAAGATAACAGAAGCCATCCGGCCTTTATGATATTCGTTAGGTCCGAAGACATTAAAGAACTTCAATCCGAACCATGCAGGAGGCTGGTCTTTCTGGTTTAAAATCCACTTATCAAATTCATTTTTGGATATCCCATACGGATTTAAGGGTTTCAGACGGGGTATCAGTGAAATATCATCCAGATAGCCTAATGAACCATCGCCATAGGTTGCAGCAGATGAAGCATAAATAAGTGGGATAGAATATTCAGTACAGGCTTTCCAGACAGATTTGCTGTAACTAAGATTCAGCTTATCAAATACCGACATATCGAACTCGGTGGTATCGGTTCTGGCTCCAAGATGAAAAATAAAATCCACATCCTTATGATTTATCTTCAGCCAATCGATAAAAAGTTCCCGATCGATTTTATCGCGATAGCATTTATGTTCAAAGTTGCCTATCTTCTGGGTTTTTGAAAAGTCATCAACAAGAATGATTTCCTTGCACCCTTTGTTATTAAGCTTACTAACCAGGCAACTTCCTATAAACCCAGCAGCCCCCGTAACGATGATCATAGTATTAATTTTTAATTCACAAAAGTAATACTTCTATTTTGACCTGTGTTTCCAGAACAAATTAAAATCAGGAAAAGAGGTTGCAGGTTTTTCCTTTAAGATGGCAAATGTTGGCAAAAGCCCTTCAAAGAACTATAATAATTCAGAGAATTCTGTTCAGGATAATCGGCAGCCTTTACTTTAAATCAATGGAACCAATGACGACACCCTTGTATCCGTTTTTATTTAAAGCACATTCTGTCTGGTTATCAACGAGTGTGACGGTTCCTTTAAAAGCGCCAAATTTATCGACATTACTTACCAAAACCGATTCCCCGTTAACCATCTGATACAGCTGATGAATAGAAGTATCAGCAGGAGAAATATGTCCCTGGATTGTACCACTTGTATAGGCACATGATGTAAGAGAAATCTTGAATTTACCCTGACTTACCTGATTGTTGAAAGTAGCGACAGGAGTAACATATTCTGTTTTTTCACTGCAAGCGGCAGCCAGTAACACAACACTCAAAAAAAGGATTAATTTTTTCATGGTTTCGTTGATTTGATGTGGATGATTTTTATATTTTTTTTTGATTAAACTATTGATTTTCAACAAAAAATATATAGTACTGATTATTTAAAATCAACACAAAACAACAATCCCGATCTTTTCGGGTATTCTATAAATTATTTTTCATGATTGCCGGTGACAAGCCGGCAGCACACACTAACAAACCGAATGCAAAAATAACAAAAAAATCACCGTTTACACCACCTGTTAATAAAAAAATGTTATGAAGAAATAAATTTCCGGAAACCCAAGCCAGGGTTGCGAAACGAGAGCATTGATACTCTATGACTTATTAACATTCATTTTTTTATCATCCTCCTAACAATTTTTTTTAAGATTATGTTTTTCGATTCATTTTTTTCATACTTTTGGTCCCGGTTTGTTAATGCAATTTGCCGGCCTGTCACCGGCAATCAAAATAAAATACAGGTTTAAAAAAGTCACCGGGTTCCCGGTGGAGTGTGGTTTTCATGTATAAGTTGACCACACGGGTTGCTGCATATTGTTCAACTAACATTTAATAACCTTATGAGGGTACGGTTATTCCTGATATTGGTGTGGATAGGCTGCATTATATCCTGGCTTTTCCCATCTTCTGTTCAAGCTGATACTATTCAAGCAATAAAAACCGGGGGCTGGGCATCCTCTGCCACCTGGGATAAAGGTGTGCCCACCTCATCAGATGATGTCATTATCTCAAACGGCTACGTCGTCACGATAAACACGAATGCTACCAGTGCATCGCTTACCCTCGGGCAGAATAATAAAGCCGGAACGATTCAATTTACCAATTCATCCTTCACGTTGACCCTAAGTTCCGGTTTAATTCTGGGAGACGGTGGAAGTACAAACGGGAAAGGAAATATTAGTATGTCGGGAGGTGGAACCCTTAAAATTGGAGGATCTTTTACTGCGCCCAATCCCGGAACTTTTACTCCGGGAAGCGGAACAATTGAATATAACGGCACGGGATATCAGGTCATCCTTTCTACAAGTATCCTGGGTTCATCTTATAAGAACCTGGTTATCTCCAACACCGGAATGAAAACATTGGGTGGAAATATTACCGTTTCCGGATCTCTTGCAATTACTTCAGGAACTCTTATTATTCCTGCTTCTCTTTATCTTATTGTAAATGGATTGACAAGGTTGAATTCGCCGGAATGCCTTATTATAAAATCCGATTCTACAGGAACCGGATCGTTTCTCAATAACGGGAACATCTCTGGTAATGGGACTGTAACCGTCGAACGATATCTGACTCCCCAGGCCTGGCACTATATTTCGTCACCTGTCAGCGATGCCCGGTCAGGGATATTCACGAATGATTACCTGAAAACTTCAGATCCGGCTTCTGCCAACGGATGGACAGGATATATATCTTCCACAACAATTCCTCTTGATGTCATGAGAGGATATGCCTGCTGGAAACCAAGTTCAAATCCAGGATTAACTGAAATCTTTACAGGAAGCCTGAATACAGGAGATCTTACCTTCACCGGATCAAGGACTGCTTCAGATCCTTATGCAGGCTGGCACCTGGTTGGAAATCCTTATCCAAGCGCTATTGATCTTTCCAATGGAATCAAATGGAAACAGTTTGAAAAAACGGCATATTTCTGGAATCAGGGAGAATCAGGTAGCTCTTACGCCAATGGAAATTATGATATTTATTCCGTTTCCGGATTTAGCACGCATTCTCAATATGTTCCTGCAACACAAGGATTCTTTGTACATATTAAAAGTAATTATACCGGCTCAACCAGCCTGACCATAAAGAATAGTTCACGTGTCATTGATTCTTCTACACTCTTTCTGAAAGATAGTCCGGCTATTGTTAATGGATTACTTATGACGGCCCGGAGTAGTAAAAATAATTATTCTGATAAAATTACCGTTCATTTCGATTCCACAGCTACTTCCGGTTTTGACGATGATTACGATGCGTACAAGCTTGCAGGATTATCTGATGCCCCTCAGCTATATACCTGGGCTGGTGACATCATGGTTACCTGCAATTCGCTTCCTTTCAGTCAGCAGGAAATGGCCATACCGATGGGTTTTTCCTGCGGACTTCCCGGTCAGTATACTTTTACTGCCGACAGTATAAACACTTTCGAAAGTTCAATCTCCATTGACATAGAAGATATCAAACAAAATAAAATTCAGGATTTGAGACTGAACCCGGTTTATACATTTACGTATGATACGACGGATAATGCCAACCGGTTTATTCTTCATTTTATTAAAGCCAATTTCGGAATTGGGACAAAAAGTTCAGCCCCTGAAATTCAGATCTATTCCTACCAGGATGCTATCTATATCAAATCAGATAAATCACAAGAGATCCCGGGTCATATCTTCGTTTACGACATATCAGGCCGGGAGCAGTTTCATTCCTCATTTAACGACAGCACACTTAACTGCTTCCACACAGGCCTTAAACCCGGGATCTATATTGTGAATGTGATTACCCAGAATGGTACCCTAAACAAAAAAATCGTTTTAAAATAAAAAAGAGAAATCCCCTCTTTATTTATTAACATTTTTTCCACGGTTTAGTGCCTTTTAGTTTCATTCTTTTATATTTGTAGAGATCATATAAAGAATTAATATCTGATTTATGAAAAAATTTACGATTGCTGCATTCTGCCTTTTGTTGGGCTTATTGTTAGGATTTAATATCTCCGGAAAAGGACAGATTCTTTTAGAGGAAAATTTTGACTATACAGCGGGTGACCTGATTACTGCCCATGGATGGACCGCTCATTCGGGATCAGGAACTAACCCTATAACCATAACATCATCTACCTTGACATACCCGGGATATGTTTCATCGGGAACCGGAAATGAAGTAACGCTTACAACAAGCGGAGAAGACGACAACCATACTTTTGTTTCTCAGACCAGCGGAACAATTTATGCCTCCTTCCTTGTAAAAATCACTTCTGCATCCACGACAGGTGATTATTTTTTCCATCTTGGCCCCTCCCCCATATCAACAATTTTTGTTGCCCGTTTTTTTGCGAAAAGAGATGCTTCCAATAACCTTGCTTTCGGAATTTCTCAAACAAACGGGGCTGCCAATTATACAGGGTTTGCTTATTCACTCAATACAACCTATCTTGTAATTATTAAATATACCATCAATTCGGGGTCAGGTAATGATGCTGTTTCTGTGTTTATTAACCCTACCCTGGGTGCCTCAGAACCTTCTCCAACCGTATCAAATACAGATACTCCAAATGATCCCGTAAATATCGGTGCAGTTGCTCTTCGTCAGGGATCATCTTCCAATGCGCCGGGTTTGAAATTGGATGGAATCAGAATTGGACAATCATGGTCAGATGTGGCATCTCTTGCAATTGTCGCACCTACTCTCCAGGCAAGTAATATCTCTTTTGGCTCCATCACTACTTCCGGAATGAACGTTAACTGGACCAACGGGGATGGAAGCAAACGGATTGTGATCATGAATACATCCAATAGCTTTACAAACCCCGTCGATGGAAATGATCCTTCAGCCAATACGGTTTACAACGGATCCGGTGAACAGGTGATCTATAATGGAAGCAGCAATTCTGTTGCCGTTACAGGGCTTAATTCAAATACAACATACTGGTACCGGATTTTTGAATGCAACGGCACCGGCACAAATACAAAATATCTCACATCCACAGCAACAGGCAACCCCAACAGTCAGGCTTCCGCAGGTTCGCCTGCAGCTGTCACCAACGCGGCAACGGCTCTGACCACAACAAGTGCAACCTTAAACGGGATTGTCAATGCACACGGACTTTCCACTACAGTCAACTTCGACTGGGGATTAACGACTGCTTATGGAAACAATATTACTGCTGCAGAAAGCCCGGTTTCCGGTTTTGCTGATTCTCCCGTCACTGCTGCCGTTTCAGGTCTTACACCGAATACCCTGTATCATTTCCGCGTAGTC
>JAUZOW010000096.1 GCA_030706225.1 Bacteroidota bacterium
AAACTGGCTGTTTCCGCCGTTAAAATGAACTTTCAGCTTAAGATCTTTATAAACAACCAGTTCCTTAGTAACAGGATTGTATTGGAAAGGAGTAATGCTTAACATGGCAACATCTACACCACGCACTTTCGAAACCTTGTTAAGAATAACCGGAGAAGCTGGGAAAAATGCATTGTGACTGTAAATGGACATGTTTTTCTCATACTTGAGAGGGTTGTCGTCGGCATCTGTAGGAATTACAGGAGCCGGAGCAACATCAATATTATCGAAATGTTCTGTCCTCTGGGAAACAATTTCCAGGGAGACATTAGCACCCTGAGGAATGGCAATAGCTGTGCTTTTTACCGGAAGGTCAGGATTTCCGGCATCGTTAAACAGGAAGGTTCCGGGCAACAAAACATTCTTCATCCCCATTCCATTGATAGTACACTCATGGATGGAAAAAGAGGGAACTGAAAAAATAATATCCATGGATTGAGCATCCGAGGATTTCATAGTGAATCCCGCCTTACCCCAGGTATCGGAGTAAGAGAAATCCTGCGCTGGAGCAAAAAATGCCATGCACAGGAAAAGTAATGAGGTAAAAATAAACTTCTTCATGAGATTAACTGAAAGGATTAAAATTTAGGGTTAATAACTTGACTTATACTACAAAAATATAAAATTATCCATAAGCCGGTGATGATAGATAGCATAAAAAAGATTATTTCCCGATGATTACTTTTGAAAGTCCTGTACTTGTTTCAC
The DNA here is from genome assembly GCA_030706225.1 of Bacteroidota bacterium. Classification (GTDB taxonomy): domain Bacteria; phylum Bacteroidota; class Bacteroidia; order Bacteroidales; family FEN-979; genus JAUZOW01. Next base: position 748 of record JAUZOW010000096.1, read on the forward strand.
TGCTGATTTTTAAATAATAGATACCGGCTTCAAGGCTACTAACAGTGAATGTCAGTGTGGTTTTTCCGCAATTATCTGTCGCCGGATTGCTTATTTCACGGACCGACTGTCCAAGCGTGTTAAATAAAGCCACGGATTTGATTTTTCCGGAATTCGGAGCAATGGAAACTGTCAGGATTTCAAAAGCAGGATTGGGATAAACTGCAAACGAAATATTTTCTCTGGTTACAGGAACCGATTGGGGATTGGGTTGTGTTGTCCAAATAGCCATTGCAGGATCTCCAAGGACATTACAATCATAATGGACCCAGCGCTGGGCTCCCGGTTCAAATTCATTGGGTAATCCCACATAGGGTGCTGTTTTGATTTTCGACATCTGGTGGGCGGCGCCGATGCTGGTGATAGGTAGTGTGTCATTGTAAAGAGCGGAAACGAATTCTCTTTCAAGATGTTCTGATGGACCGTCGGTTGTTCCCTGGTCAAACCATCCATATCGGGAATTAAAAACTCCTGCTGCCAGAAAATTTGAAATATTTACTGAAGCTTCTGCAATGCAATCATCATAATCGAAAGCGCCGTCGATACATCCCTGGGTATACATGACAGGATAATTATGATCAATACCATTCACCAACGGGAAAGTAGAATTTGAGATCTGCCAGATATACATGCGCATCATATACATGTAATTGGAATGTCCTAAATGATGAATAAATGCTGTTCCCCGGTTAATCTGGGCAATAACCGAATCGGAAGGCCATTCATAAACCGCCGTATCGGGGATGGCTTGCACCAGTGTGTCGTAAAGCTTTGTGATGTCATGGTTTGCTGCAGTAATTCCGAAGGTCTGGTAACCATTATCGTTGTGGTTCCCGACCAGCAGATTCAGATAATTTCCACCAAAGGTAAGAGGATCCGAATAGAGAAATTCACCGGCCAGCAAAACACGTTTCAGCTCATTGACAACAGGGGTTGTCTGGTAAGCGACCGATTTATGGACAAGGTTGGCAAGTTCCGTGGAGTTGCTGAAAGGGAAACGTGCTACGGCGACATCCGGTAAAAGATCGTCTTCCCCCGGTTCTCCCCATTTATTGTTGCCGTTAGTATTCCAGTTTCCATCCAGACCACTGTAATACAAGTCGGCAGGAATATTGTAATCTACATATCCGGAACCCGAAATGACGGTATCATAAAGACCGCGAAAAGGTACCAACTCAATATCTCCCCCCAGCAGGACATATTCAATGCTGTTTGTCTGGTATTCCTGGATGATATAGTTACGAATCCTGTCCATTGAATCAATCCCGGAAGTGGAAGCCATAATGTCTTCAACGGTTTCTACTTCGCAGGCAATATTTTTTGCCTGGTACATCTGGATAAGATCTGTGAAGCCCGACTGGTAAACCATAGGGGTTATGATGAGCATTTGATAAGCAGTTGATGAGGCTTTTGGAAGAGCATATTGCTGCATCATTTCCGGATTCTCAGCAAAAGAGCGTACTCTTTCGTTGGCTGCTTTTGAAGAAGTCAGGTTTTTCAAAGCCTGGGCAGATTTGTTATCTGCGGCCGTAGTGATGCGAAGGGTGACTTTTTTATAGTAGGATAATTTCCCGGTAGCCGGATTATACCGGACAGGGGTAAAAGCAGTCAACGCAAAAGCATAACCGTTCAGATACTGGGTTTGAACCGTATTCATCGGAGAAGCAGGATAGACAGCGTTTGTTTGATAAACGGCTTCATTTTTACTGAATATGCCTGAAAACCCTTTTGAAATGGGGCGGACTTCCTGCTTTGGGAAAAGAAGGAAATTTCCGGGGACTTCAGTCTCTTCTTCCCCTATGAACTGTACCGACTGTGCTGCCTCTCCGGGAGGAAGCAGGACAGAAACTCCCCGAAAGGGCAGGGAAGGCTCTCCGGTTTTTCCCATCATGCGGGTATTCTCGAAGGATATTGTCCGGTATTTTCCATTGTCTTTTACCGACAGATTATTGAAATGATACGATTTTTCCACTGTTCCTGCGAAAAGAGATAAAGTGAGAAAAAGAAAAGCCGGGAGTATGAAGAGATGTCTCATCTTGTATGTTTTTGTACAAGACAAAATTACAGAAAAAAGTTGCTTATAACGCTGATTTGGGAAGGAATAAAAAAGGGTACCCCCGTCAGGAGGGTACCCTGTAATCTGTAATTTTTAAAATCAGGGGAAATCAGCTACTGATTTACAATGATTTTTTTAACAATTTTATTGTTATCTACATTGACTGTCAGATAATAAATTCCCGGAGCAATATTCCCAAGATCAATATTCTTCTGCAGTTTGGAATTCATGGAAATGTTGTTTTCCTCAAACAAAGTAATTCCGACAGGATTTACAACAGAAAGGCTGACAATACCGGTCGTTCCGGTGTTGATATCCAGCGTAAATGAACCATGGTTTGGATTCGGATAAATGGAAACATCCGTATTTGTAGTTTTTTGAGGTACTCCGAGACATTGATCGAAGAAAATGCTGATGGTTTTATCCAGTGTACATCCGGATGTATCGGAAACCTGGCAGGTGAAATTGTGTGCGCCTAAGCCGTATTCACCGGAAGTAACTTCAAGGGTCGGGTCGGTTGAACCACTGGGTTCCCACAGGTAAGAAACGGCATTCGGAGCTATTGCCGACAGGGTAATATTCTGATACCAGCATACCGTATCGCTGGGGGTGGAGGTAATCGTGATATAGGGTCCGATCTGGATATACTGGGTTTTGGTCATGGTATCGATCTGTCCGCCTTTATTCACGATGAGGGTCACATCGTATTTCCCGCATTCGGAATAAGTAACAGGAGGAGGAGTTTCAAGTGTGGATGTATCGGGAACGCCGCCCGGGAAATTCCACTGGTAAGTAACCGGAACATCGACAAATCCGCCGGTTGTCAGGTTGTTAAAAAGAACGGAACTGTTTTTATGGACAATGTTCGGATCTGCATTGAAATCAGCTGTCAATGGAGTGACAGGAATTTTTGTTCCCTGATAGATTTCAAATTTTTTCAGAGCAGGGGAACCGCTGCCGGGGATATTACCCTGGTTTGTGTCCATATTCTGTACAAAGGCTACAAATTCGCAATTTCCAAGTACCCAGGAGGGATCCATTGCAAAATTCAAGGTAACGGTTTGGGTGTTTCCACTAGAAAAATCAACTACTGTACCATCGGCATCGGGAACCATCAGGCGGTTGACGAAATTCAGCTCTGTCTGGCCCTGCCAGGCTTGATGAATATGCGATTGTGTAACGGCAAAAAGAAGTCTTACATTGGATCCGGAATATGTGCCGGCTTTGTTAAGGGTAACGGTCACGGTATAATTCAGTCCGTCATGTGTTGCCGACATGTCAATGGAAACGGGTGAAGTGACTGTAATCCGCTGCAGATACTTGTTGTGGAAAGTGGAAAAAAGTGAAGAGGTATGGCTTCCGCCTACATAAGCAAGGCTTCCGTCAAATATTGAGCTGGGAAGACCAGAAACATTGTACATGTTATTCCGGGCGTTCGAGTAATTGTTTGCATAGTTATCACCATTATGGTTTTCAATGACCGCGATCTGGTCTCCGTTTTCGAGACAATCATCGGCGCCCATAGCGGCTCCCGGGCAATACTGACACCATGTACCTGTAGTGATTTCCAGGATAACAAACTGCCTGTCAACACTTTGAGCTCTTCCTGCCAGAAATACAATGGACAGGAAAACTAGGAGAAAAATTTTTTTCATAAATTCAATATTTGGGTATGTTTATATAGGATACAAATTTAAAAAAAAACATAATTAAATAATTAGATAATTAGATAGATAGATAGATAATTTTAATATCGATATCTATTTATCCAGCCGCGACAGAGCAAATGCATAAGCTCCGATCGAAACGGCCTGGGAAGTTCCGAGCCGGGTGACTCCAACGCCGGTCTTTTTCACCGGATCATACAGGGTTGTTCTCTCGCTGAGAGGGACATTCACGGTAATACTTGTATTTTCTAAGAATTTCTTCAGTTGGTCGGTATCTTCCAGGTTAAAAGCTTCAATTTCCATCCTTTCCAATTGATCTCCCGATTCAGTATCAAACGGAGTATTCATCTCGGTAACCAGTTTCGGCAGAAAAAGAGGATAAGCGCCTGAAAGTCCTCCACCGATAACCACGAGTCCGTCGATCAGGGTAATCGCATTAGCAATGGCATCGCCTGCTGCAACAGCAAAAGCTTCAAATGCCTTGAGTGCGGCTTCCTGATTTCCGGGCCGGTGTCCCATACCGATTTCAAAAATCTCTTTTGGTTCCGGACAACTGGATAAATTGATCCCGGAAAGAGCTGAATATTCTTTCATCACCCCACGGATGCTGACACTTTCTTCAGTGTCATAATCCTTGTAGGTGCGGTTCCGGATACGGTTGATCTCACCCTGTGCAGAATTATCGCCCAAAAAAAGCTGATCCCGCGAAACAATACCTCCACCAAAGCCGGTTCCGAAGGTCACTCCCAAAATATTCTTGTAGCGTTTGGGATTTCCGGCTTCCTCAAGTTTACGGTTGATTTCGGGAAGCATTCCTGAAATGGCTTCTCCAAAGGCAAACAGATCGCCATCGTTATTTATAAAAACAGGAATTCCGAAATTCTCATGAAGCATCGGCCCTAAAGCGACACCACCGCGAAAAAATGGTAAATTCTGAAGATCCCCGATGATCCCGTTCTCATAATCCGTCGGGCCCGGGAAAGCAAAACTGATGGCTACCGGCTTTTTTGGAAGTTTTGAACGAACCTCGTTAAATCCTTCCACTATATTCTTGAGAATAACCTGAAGATTTTTTCCTTTTGCTGAAAGGATAAATGGTTCAAGTATCTCATTTTCAGCCTGTACGGCATTGAAAACAAAATTCGTTCCCCCTGCATCGAGGGTCATAACGATCCGGTTGTCTTTATTGTATCCCATGACGTAAAATTAAAATGTAAAATTATAAATCCAAAATCGTAAATCTCAATGTGCTTCCAGCCAGTTCTCACCGCTACTGATCTCCACTTCCAGTGGAACGGAAAGCTGAAGGGCATGCTTCATTTTTTCTTCCACGACAGATTTTACCTCATCCCGTTCGTCACGGTAAACATCAAATACCAATTCGTCGTGTACTTGCAGAATCATCCGCGATTTCAGGTTTCTTTTCCGGAATTCTTCATAAACACGGATCATAGCTATTTTGATCATATCGGCAGCCGTTCCCTGGATCGGGGCATTAATGGCGTTTCGCTCGGCAAATCCTCTTACGGTTGCATTATTGCTCCGGATATCGCGAAGATAACGCCGGCGCTTCATCATAGTCTCGACATAGCCTTTTTCTTTTGCAATCTCAATGGTATCATCCATGTATTTTTTGATTCCGGGATATTTACTGAAATATTGATTAATGATTTCGGATGCTTCCTTCCGGGGGATATTCAACCGCTCACTGAGTCCGAAAGGAGAGATGCCATAGATGATCCCGAAATTTACGGTCTTGGCATTCCGGCGCATTTCTTTAGTCACATCTTCGGGACCGACTCCATAAACTTTGGCTGCAGTGGCTGCATGGATATCCTTTCCGGATCTGAAATCGCTGATCATTTCGGCATCACCGCTCAAATGGGCAATGATCCGGAGTTCCACCTGGGAATAATCGGCTGACAGAAGCACATAGTCCGGGTTCCTGGGAACAAATGCTTTCCGGATTTCACGGCCCTTTTCTGTCCGGATCGGAATATTCTGAAGATTGGGATTGTTCGAACTGAGCCGTCCGGTCGCTGCCACCGCCTGGTTGTAAGATGTGTGGATTCGACCATCGCGCGGGCTGACCAGCGTTGGAAGGACATCCACGTAGGTGGATTTAAGCTTGGTCAGGGACCGGTATTCAAGGATTCGGGATATGACAGGATGCTTGTTCACCAGTTTGGAGAGGATATCCTCATTGGTTGAATATTGCCGTGTCTTTGTCTGACGCGGCTTTTCAACGATCTTAAGCCTGTCAAATAGAATTTCACCGAGCTGCTTTGGGGATGCAATATTGAAGGTGGTTCCGGCATCCTGGTAAATCTGCTGTTCAAGTTCGAGAACATCTTTCTGCAATTCCTGTGAATATTCATTCAATGCCTGAGTGTCCAGACGAACTCCTTCGGCTTCCATGGAAGAAAGGACGGGCACAAGAGGCATTTCAATCGTATCGAACAGTTCCCTTGTTCCGGTGCTTTCCAGCATCGGCTCGAAAACATTCTTTAGCTGGAGTGTAACATCTGCGTCTTCTGCTGCATATTCCTTGATGGTCTCCGTTTCAACTGTCCGCATACTGAGCTGCCCTTTACCCTTCTTCCCGATCAGATCCTCAATAGGTACAGGCTGGTATTTCAGGTAGGTTTCCGAAAGCAAATCCATATTATGCCTCATATCCGGCTGAAGGAGATAATGGGCAAGCATTGTATCGAACATCTTTCCCCTGACTTCAACACCGTACCACTTCAGAATGGAAATGTCAAATTTCATGTTCTGACCGATCTTCCCGATCTTCTCATTTTTGAAAAGCGGAATGAATTCTTCCACGAGCCGGCAGGCTTCTTTAAAATCAGAAGGAACGGGTATATACCAGGCTTCATGAGGTGAAACAGAAAACGACATGCCAACCAGCTCGGCAGTAGAGGGATCAAGACCCGTGGTTTCCGTGTCAAAGCAGAAGAATTCCTGTCCGGACAGCATCTTTACCAGAGCTGACCTTTTTTCCGATGTATCTGCCAGATGATAGGTATGAGATGTATCCTGAATAGTCGAGAAATTTGTTTCCGGGTTCTCATCAGGTGAAAATTCGCCGAAAATGGATAGCTGATCGGATTCATGTTTCCTGGTTTTTCCGGTTGTTCCATCCAATCCTGTTTCCGGTAATTCAACATCTCCGGAAGCTTTTCTTTCCAGAGAATCCATCCAGGCAAATACTCTTGTGGCAAAGGTTTTGAATTCCAGTTCTTCAAAGAGGTGCTTCAATCTCTCCCTGTCGGGATGTGCCATTTTAAGTGCATTTTCATCAAAATCAACCGGAACATCCAGAATGATGGTGGCCAGCTTCTTTGACATTAGCGCCTGATCCTTGTAGGTAATGATTTTTTCACGAAGCTTTTCATTAGAAACCTCAGCTACTCTTTGAATGATATCTTCCACCGAACCGAATTCAGCGATCAGCCTGGTAGCTCCCTTTTCCCCGATTCCCGGAATTCCCGGGATATTATCGGAAGCATCTCCCCATATTCCCAGAATATCTTTTACCTGTTCAGGGTACTTAATACCGAATTTCTCACAAACTTCCCTGACACCCAGTTTTTCGGGAGGATTTCCGAACTTCCCCGGTTTGAAAATGAGGGTATGTTCTGATACCAGTTGTCCGAAATCCTTGTCGGGCGTCATCATATAAGTCAGAAAACCTTTCTCTTCCGCTTTTTTTGCCATTGTTCCAATTACATCATCGGCCTCATAGCCGGGAACAGCAAGAACCGGAATATTAAAAGCATCAATAATCTCTTTAATATAAGGGATGGCTAATGAAAGATCTTCCGGAGTTTCCTGGCGTTGAGCCTTATATGCGGCAAATCCTTCATGACGGAGAGTTGGCGTTCCGGTATCAAAGGCAACTCCGATATGAGTAGGTTTTTCGGTCTTTAAAACATCGAAAAGAGTATTTGAAAAACCCAGGATCGCCGACGTATTCAGTCCTTTGGAATTTATCCTGGGATTTTTGTTTAGTGCATAAAATGCTCTATATATCAGAGCCATAGCATCTAAAAGGAAAAGCTTTTTTTCTTCCATATGATGAATGCCCTCTTGTAACCTTTTTTCAGAAAAGGGGAGAGCCTATGCAAAGATACGTTTCAAATAAATGTAATTTCCTGATGGATTTGTGAATCCATAACCTGAGTTAATTATAAGTTGAATAACAATAATTTAACATTTTCTTGTTTATATCTTCCTTCCCCGGCTTGAAGAAAAAGGATAATCGGGGATTACATTTGAAATAGTGTTAACCTTTCTTTTATGATAAAAAGGAAATCTGCCGAAAAGAAAATCTTTGTTCTTGATACTTCGGTGATTCTGTACAATCATGATGCAATTCACAGCTTTGAGGATAATGATGTGGCGATTCCCATTACTGTGCTTGAAGAGCTCGATAATTTTAAAAAGGGAAATGACACCATCAACTTTGAAGCCCGGGAGTTTATCCGGATTATGGATAAGCTTTCCGAAAAGTCGACATTGGTTGACTGGATCCGGCTCGGGCATCCGAAAGGCGGGAAGTTCAAGGTTGTAATGAATGAACAGAACAAAGAGCTAAACGCCATCAAAATTTTCGGTGACAATAAGCCAGATCACCGTATTATCAATGCGGCTCTTGTTTTGATGGCTGAAAATCCGGGGAAAAAGGTAATTCTTGTTTCCAAGGACATCAATCTCCGGCTCAAAGCGAAATCCCTGAATATTCAGGCGGAGGATTTTGAAACAGGCAAGATCAAGGATGTTGATTCCCTGTATTCAGGGAAAACATTGATCGAAGGGGTGGATAGAACCGTGATCGATATGATCTATTCCGACGGTTCGATCTCTCCGGATTATCTGGGTATTAAAAAACCGATTCCCAATCATTATTTTATAGTCAAAAACGGGAAGACTTCCGCCATGTGTTTTTATAATCCACTGACGGAGAGGATTGAAAAGATTGAAAAACGTTCCTGTTACCGGATCACCCCGCGAAATGCCGAACAGGTATTTGCACTTCATGCCATTCTTAATCCGAATGTCAAGCTGGTTACACTTCAGGGAATCGCCGGTACAGGTAAAACCCTGTTGGCATTGGCCGGAGCACTGGAGCAGAAGCGAAATTTCAAGCAAATTTACCTGGCACGTCCCATTGTGCCTTTGAGCAACAAGGATATCGGCTATCTTCCGGGCGATATCAAATCAAAGCTGGATCCCTATATGCAACCCTTATGGGATAACCTGAAATTTATCCAGAACCAGTACAACGAAAAGGATAAGGAATTCAAGGTTATTTCCGATGCCGTGGAAAAAGAAAAACTGATGATCACTCCACTGGCGTATATCCGTGGCAGAAGCATCTCCAATGTCTGCTTTATCGTGGATGAAGCCCAAAATCTGACTCCTCATGAAATTAAAACCATCATCACCAGGGCCGGGGAGGATACAAAGATCATCTTTACAGGAGATATCTATCAGATT
>JAUZOW010000097.1 GCA_030706225.1 Bacteroidota bacterium
ATTGTAAACAAATGGATTGATTGCAAAGCATCCGTTGGCATTGGCGTAATTGACAGTGACAGTCTGGGCTCCGGTACCGTTCCATAAAATAACGGCATTGCTGGTACCCTGTCCGGAAACAATCTGACCACCCGCTGAAACAGTCCATAAATAACCACTCTGTCCGGTCTGAGTTGTATACGTTGCATTCACGCCCTGGCAAGGTGAAGATGGACCAAGAACAGTAGGATTCGGAGTTGTATTGACGGTCACAGGAAGGTTAGAAATCGGACCATTTGAGCAGATATTTGTTCCGTAAACGGAAATGTTTCCGGAAACTGCTGTACTTCCAAAACTTACTGTAATAGAATTGGTATTGGCTCCTGCTATTATATTAGCTCCGGTAGGAACACTCCATATATATGCATATGCATTGAAAATGGCATCGCAATAATAAACATGTCCGGATGTTCCCTGGCAAACGGCAGCATCCCCATGGATAGTTCCGGGGTTTCCAACACTCGGACAGTTTGTTGAGAAGGTTTTGTCAACACCTGTAGCTGTTCCGGCTGCATTGGTTCCGACAGCACGATAATGATAAGTAGTGTTGACTGTAAGTCCTGACAAAGCAGCGGAAATAGTTGTCGCCGTCATTCCGGTTACCGGACTTGGGGTTGCTGCAATGTTATTTCCGTATGTTATGGAAGTACCCCAGTCGAAACTGGTAGTTGTACTGGCATTATTTGCCGTTACGGTTCCATTAAGATTGGCACTGCTGTTTGTGACCGAAGTAGCGTCATTCGTCACGACTGTAGCCAGAGCAGCAAGCGTTGTGAAGGTCATATCATTCCCGTATGCAGTACCGCCGTCATTTACTCCTTTAACCCGAAAATGATAAAGCTGGTTAGGTAATAAACCGGAGATAGCAGCATTCACGGCTGTTGCCGTGTTGCCTGTTACAGGAGACTGCACGGCAGTTACTGTATTTCCGTATGAGGTGGTAAGTCCCCATTCAAAGGTGATGGTTGAAGTTGTATTGTTGGCATTCACGGTTCCGTTCAATGTTGCAGCGGTGGTTGAAAGACCGGAAGCAGCATTGGTTGTCAAGGTTGGAAGCGGTGTAAGAGTTGTGAACGTAAGATCGTTTCCGTAAGCGCTTAAAGGAGTTGAAGTAGTACCTCTTGCACGGAAATGATATGTAGTACTCTGAACCAATCCGGTTAAATTGATTGAAATCGCAGTGGCTGTATTTCCTGTAACGGTAGCTGGAGTGGCTGCGATGGATGAGCCGTAGGCTGTGGTGGTTCCATAATCAAAATAACTTCCGACTGATTGGCCGGCAGCATTGATGGTACCTGTCAGTGTGGCAGAATTTGTCGTAACGGAACCAGAGGAAATTGTAACAGCAACCGGATCACTTCCGAAATTGTAACATCCCATATCCGGGGGATTTGTACGGTTATTATTGTCATAATCCTTTGTAACAGAAGTCAGATATGTACCGGTATTATTCAGAGACATATTGGTCGGATGCAGGTCGGTGGAAGAAACGAAAGACGGGATCAGATTCTGCCCGTTTGCTTCTTTTCCGGTTGTTGTTTGCCATGCTGCAAATGTAGAAATATCAGCGCCCTGGTATCCGATGTATGGATTGTATCCGTCAATATAATAATCATTGTAATTAAGATTAGTAAATGCGGATGTTGATGCTGCATTCAGAATGCCATAAGTTTTTGATGAAGGTGTTCCGGAAACAGGCTGTGCAGCATTTCTCAGGATATTATTCTGAATATCAATCAATGTAGAGGAAGAAGCCAGGCAAATGCAACCTGTACGGGTAGCACGGGAAGATGAAAGATAGTTTCCTTCCAGGTCGATCGTATTGTGATAAATCTGAACATTACCTCCGGAGTAAATAATAATGCCGTGAGGATTCAGAGAAGTAGCAACCGAACTGCCTGTTCCGTCTGATTTGATATTATAGATCTGATTATTCGAAATTTCAGTCGTGGTTGTGGCAATACCGGTTCCAAAATAAATCCCTTGTACTCCATAGCCGGATGTTCCGGTATAGTACCAGTCATGGATTTTATTTCTCTTGATCTTCAGATTGGTCGTAAAAGAAGAAGAAACATAAATACCACCCTGGGCAGTATTCGTAGTGCCCGTGGCAGGTCCCATGACTTCATTCCCTTCAATAAGAGTATTATCGCAATAGCTGACAGTTATCCCTCTGTATGTGAGGAATTCCGAAGTTGTTGCCGAACCGAAAATATTATTTGTAATTTTCCCGCCAATGGCAACATTGTTTGAGATACCGCAATATTGCATCCCGATTTTTCCACTGGAGATGGTGTTATGATCGATAACATTATATTTATATCCACCTCCTGAATAATTAAAAATAAGAGGATATGTGGTATTAGAGACCTGGCTGCTTGCCTTGACATAGCAGTTTTTCAGAGTGCAATAGCTGGAACCAATGGTTCCGTCGTTGAAAAAACCGATCGTGTAAGTTCCGGATGATGTATTTGTATTTGCCCATGTCAGGCTTTTATCTGTGCCGGCTGAATTGGATCCGTCGATGGTTAAATACTGTGTTCCATAAAGGACAAGAATCCCCGTAGTTGATGAACCTGAGATTACCGGTGTAATTCCGGGAGCCGGTTTGATCGTTACAGTATTCGTCGGACTGGCGCCTGCATAATTATAAACTATGATCGGAAATGTTTCAGATGTATAGGAAAAATCAGTCAATAATAAGGTTACAGGACATGTAACTTCTTTTCCATTCAAATCATTAATGGCCGCTGTCAATGTAGGATAAGTTTGTCCGGCTCCGACGTTATATGTGCCACACATACTGCCGACAATTGTATAAGAATATGGAGTGGTAGGAGTCGTGGAACAGGCCGGTGGATTTGCAGAAAATCCTGAAGCTCCTGCATAAGGAGTTGAAATTACAATAGGTGTTGCACTTTGATCCTGCGCTACGATATAGTATGAAACAACATCACCCAGGGTAACTCCGGATCCGAAAGTAAAGGTATAATTACCACTTCCGGCAGATACTCCCTGTTGAGCGACATACGAACCGGAGTTGACTTTCCAATACAGAACCGGAAGACCATTTCCGCTGGTTGGAATGCCGTTGCTCGGACTTGTTATGTTCGCTGTCAGTGTGCGGGCAGTAGTGGATGAAGTATTTCCCAACGGAGTTAAATTAAAGATAATGGGTGGAGGAGTAAATGTATAAACCTGTCCCTCTGCCGGTTTTGCTGAAATTGACGTTGTATTCACAGTGGAAGATGCCGTGGGATTTGCTCCGGCACCATCCAGGGAAAGGAAAACGTTATTAGCGCTGGCAATCCCAATAGAAGCGGAAGCACTATTTACTGTTCCTGACAATTGATGGTAAATGAATTCTACTACGTTTCCGGCTTCATGAAATCTGATCTGGAATTCGAGTACAGCTGATGAAGATCCATAGTTCCAGTAAACATTACTGAATTGGACAGTGGTAATCTGATTCCCGGAAGTCCCTGTAGTCAAATAATAAACATCTGAAGCGGAATTTTCTTTAAGGTCATCCCACAGGGGGGCAATAGTTGGTGCACTGTAAAGACTGGTAAAATCGTTCGAAAGACCACCAACTGTAATATTGTTGGGAGTAGTTGTCGAACCCAATGTGACCCATCCGTTTGAGCATACATTAATTAAATTGTACGTTGTTCCGGCAAAAGTAAAGTTAAATCCCATCGGAATACCGTTATAATAACCGTCATCATTACTTGACAAAGTCACAGAAGTCGCACCCGAAAGTGCGGTGTAGGTTCCGGAAGATGCAGCAAAATTATATTGCGCTGCCGTTTGCCCCATGGTCCAGGCACTCATGAGGATCGCAATTAAAAAAAGTAACGTTTTCTTCATAGATGTTGTTTTTGGTAGTTGTTTGATTTTTTCAGGTTATCTCATAATTGTCATATGTTGAATTTCAAATATATATATATGTAGATTTTTACAATACCTTATCTTTTGCTAAGATAAAGAAAAATTAAATATAAAAGAAAAAAGTGAAAAAAATCAGGGAGTTATTATGAATGTCTCAGGAAAGGAGAAAGGAAAAATAAAAAGGGTTTAAGAAAGCTTCCTTAAACCCTTTTTGAAATTGTGGGATGTAGCAGGGTCGAACTGCTGACCTCATGCCTGTCAAGCATGCGCTCTAAACCAACTGAGCTAACATCCCTGAATAGACTGCAAAGGTAAAAATATTTTTTTTCTGTACAAATTTACCTGGGTGAAAATGGTTATACCCTTTCCCCATCTACAGACTACTCATTACTCATTCCTCTCTTCAAACACCCCAATGATTTCCCCATAGTAAGCCATATGAAAATCCTTTTTGGGATAAAATTTCGTTATCACAGAGGGTTCGAGGGTTTGAGGATCAAGCCTGTGCTTATGAACGATCCTGCATTCATAATGATACAATGATCCTGAAATATAGGGAGTTGAAATAGTAATTCCCTTTTCCAATTTGAATCCGCACTTCCGGATCTTATCCGTATCTGCTCCCGATATGGATCCGCAAAATGCGAGTTCTTTGGTAAAGGTGTCCGGCATAACACAAACACTGAAGTCCTTGCTATTCTCAAGCAAACCGAATGTATACCTTGTGGGCCTTACATAGAGTGTTAAAATCTCTTTGTTCCATATTATTCCCAGTGTTCCCCAACCAATTGTCATGACATTGGGTGGGTTACCGGCAACCAGTAAAACCCCGTCACCGTTCAGTTTGTCCAGCGTTTCTCTGAACTTGTCGAAAGTTCCGATCTTTTTAACCATAATACTTTTATCTTTGATGTCCAAATTTACTATGTTTAACTCAATTCTATAATCCTATGACAAGATTTCTTGTACGTACTCAGATAATGGTTGTTCTGATGCTGTTCACTCTTTCTCTGACGGCGCAAACAGAAAAAAAATCGATCACCCTGGATGATATTTACAAGAACAGGAAATTTTCAACTCGTTCGGTTTACGGATTCCAGTCAATGAAAGACGGTGACCATTATTGCCAGTTGAAAAAAGACAGCATTAATACGTATGAATATTCAACGGGCAAGTACACCAGTACTCTGGTGACTTCAAAAAATCTGATTCCTGCCGGCGATACGACACCGATCGAAATGGGCTCTTTTGAATTCAGTTCCGATGAATCCCGGATTCTTTTTGCCACGAATGAAGAAGCAATCTACCGCAGATCATCCAAAGCGGATTATTATGTTTATGACCGGAAAACAAATATGCTTATCCCACTTTCAAAGAATGGGAAACAGCGTCTGGCCACTTTCTCTCCGGATGGCACAAAGGTCGCTTTTGTCAGAGATAATAACCTTTTTATCCGGTTCCTGGATCCATCGGTACAGGGAGCTGACCAGGAACGCCAGATCACATTCGACGGGAAACAGAATGAGATTATTAATGGTGCAACGGACTGGGTATATGAAGAAGAATTTGAGTTCTCCAAAGCCTTTTTCTGGTCTCCCGACAGTAAGAATATAGCTTTTTACCGTTTTAATGAAAGCCGGGTAAAGGAATATCAGCTTACCTATTACGGCGATCTCTATCCGGAACAATATAAATATAAGTATCCGAAAGCAGGTGAAGACAATTCATTGGTCACTGTTCTTATCTTTAACCTGGAATCGGGAAAGACATTACCTGTTGACATCGGGACAGAGACCGATATATACATCCCGCGTATAAAATGGACAAATGATCCTTCGGTTCTGGCACTTTTCCGCATGAACCGTCTTCAAAACAAGCTGGAACTCCTGCTGGCGGATGCGGCAACCGGAAATACACATGCCATCTATACGGAAACCAATAAGTATTATGTGGAGATCAATGATTTCTGGCATTTTATGAAGGATAACAAAAGATTCCTCCTGACCAGCGAAAAGGATGGATATCGTCATATATATCTTTACGGAATGGACGGCAAACTGATTCGCCAGCTGACTACCGGTAACTGGGAAGTGGAAGATGTTCTGGGAGTGGATGAAAAGAACGGACTCGTTTATTTTACTTCTGCTGAAATTTCCCCGATGGATAGAAATCTTTATTCTGTTTCCCTGGATGGAAAGAAAAAGAAAAGGATTACACTCAGGGAGGGTACAAACGTTCCTGAATTCAATTCGACCTTTACCTGCTTTATCAACCGTTGGTCGGATGTTAATACCCCGCCGGTAATTACCGTAAACAAGGCAAACGGTGAAGAATTGAGGGTATTGCAGGATAATGCACGGTTAAGAACAACCATGCAGGAATACAATTTTGCAAAAGCGGAATTTTTAAAAATCCGGACTTCCGACAACGTGGAGTTGAATGCTGTCATGCTCAAACCAGCTGATTTTGACCCTGCGAAAAAGTACCCGGTAATGTTTGAAATTTATGGTGGGCCTGGTTATCAGACAGTAATCAATTCCTGGGGTGCTATTAATTCCTGGCACCAAATGTGGGCTCAGCACGGAATCATTGTGGTCTCAGTGGATAACCGCGGAAGCGGGGGCAGGGGAGAAGAGTTCAAAAAAATGACATATCTCCAGCTTGGAAAATATGAAACCAACGATCAAATAGAAGCAGCCAAATATTTTGCTTCTCTGCCTTATGTGGATGCAAAACGGATTGGAATGTGGGGATGGAGCTTTGGTGGATACCTGACACTCTCATGCCTGACCAAAGGTGCGGATTATTTTAGCCTTGGTGTTGCTGTAGCACCCGTTACTAACTGGAAATATTATGATAATATTTATACGGAAAGATATATGCGCAAGCCTTCAGAAAACAAGGATGGCTATGAAGATAATTCCCCTGTGAACCATGCCGGCTTGCTGAAAGGAAAGCTTTTAATCATTTGTGGTACGGCTGATGATAATGTCCATCCCCAAAATACCTTTGATATGGTTACAGCTCTGGTAGCTGCCAACAAGCAATTTGAAATGCAGCTGTACCCGAATTCCAATCATGGGATTTATACAGGAAAGAATACAACATATCATCTTTATGAGCGCATGACAGAGTTTATTCTGAATAATTTTGCAAAATAAATTTTTCCTTGTACCTTTGCGCCCCATTTACTTAGAAAGTTTATTAACCTTTTAAAGAAAGCGAGTTAAAAAAACATGATTATTGTCCCTGTAAAAGAAGGTGAAAATATCGACCGGGCTTTAAAGAAGCTGAAAAGAAAATTTGAAAAAACAGGTGTCGTTAAAGAATTACGTG
Source organism: Bacteroidota bacterium (assembly GCA_030706225.1). Taxonomy (GTDB): domain Bacteria; phylum Bacteroidota; class Bacteroidia; order Bacteroidales; family FEN-979; genus JAUZOW01. The sequence continues at coordinate 7,267 of JAUZOW010000097.1, forward strand.
AACGCCAGAAATATACAAAACCTTCTGTGAAGCGTCGCGATGCCATACAACGGGCTATTTTCATTCAAAAGCTTCAGTCAGAAGCCGATAAATAAGCCGTACCCGTTACTCCGGTCTTCTCCCGGAATAAATCTGGAAAATCATTTATTCCGGGAATATTTTCGTATATTTACCCGGGCGGAACCTTTTTTCAAAATTCTGGCCTGAAGACCGATTTCATGGAAAGAGAAAAGTTCATTTCCTATATACGGTACGAAAAAAGGTACTCTTCTCATACAGTCACTGCATACAGCAACGACCTTTCACAGTTTTATTCTTTTTTGCAAAACCAGTACGGTATTGATGATATCCGTTCAGTGACTTCATCCATCATCCGTTCCTGGCAGGTTTCCCTCATGGAAAATAAAATTTCAGCCCGGTCAATCAACCGGAAGCTGACTACATTAAAATCCTTTTACAAATTTTTATTAAAGGAAAAGGTGGTGAATGAAAATCCCATGCGGAAGATTATTTCCCCCAAAGTATCCAAAAAGCTTCCGGTCTTTGTAGAAGTAGAAAAAATGAACCGGTTGCTGGATTCTGAGGATTTCGGAAATACTTTCCCTGCCTTCCGGGACCGGATGATCCTTGAGACGCTCTATGCAACGGGAATTCGTTTATCCGAAATTGTAGGCCTGACAGAGCAGGATATTGATTTCAATAATTCATGCATTAAGGTACTTGGAAAACGTAATAAAGAGCGCTTGATCCCGTTTACCTTTAAATTTGGAGCCTTGTTGAAAGAGTACCTGAAACAGAAACAAGAGTTTATCACTTCGCCTGAACATATTTCCGCAGGGAGTAATTTTTCAGATAACCATCTTTTTATAACAGATAAAGGCAATAAGGTGTATCCGAAGTTTGTTTACCGAGTTGTAACCGGATACCTGGGGAGTGTGACAACGCTGAAGAAGAGGTCTCCACACGTATTACGTCATACCTTTGCCACACAACTCCTGAATGAAGGAGCTGAATTGAACGCAGTAAAGGAATTATTGGGACATGCCAATCTTTCCGCTACACAGGTATATACACACAATACCATTGAAAAATTAAAAAAGATTTACAAACAAGCCCATCCAAAGGCGTAAAAAAAGGAGGTTTTAATGAATGTTATGATCAACTCTGTCCATTTTAAAGCTGACAGAAAACTGGAATCTTTCATCCGGGAAAAATTAGACAAGATGCCTACCTTCTTTGATGGAGTAATTGGCGCTGAAGTTGTCCTTAAGCTTATCAACACCGATAAACCGGAGAACAAGGAAATTGAAATCCGCTTAGTTGTGCGTGGAGATGACCTGTTTGCCAGAAAACAGGCAAAAACATTCGAAGAAGCCACTGATACTGCAATTGATGCACTTCGTACCCAGATTGTACGGTATAAAGAAAGGGTCCGGGGAAAATAATTTTGTAAAATGCTGAAAAAGAGAGCGCTTTGATTTTAAGGCGCTCTTTTTTTTTTTTCTTTGAATAAAGGCAACTTTGGAGTAAATTTATTGTCTCATAAACAATTGGATTATGGTAAGGTGGGAAGCTTCGGGTTGTTGTTGATTTCTTTTTCAAAAAAAAAATAATTTTTATCTATATGGACATGAATTTTTTATATTTTTGTCGTGAAAATTATAGCTGCATGTTTGGTACTTCATTTTCAGTTTTAGTTAAACTAGTATAGTAAATCTGAGAATGATTTAATTTTTGGTTTATCGTTTTAATTTTTTTTTGGGATATTCATATTATGGCATTTATTTGTCCTATGAGATTTTGCCTGAAGACAAAAATGTAATATGGGGAGGAAGCTGAAGACATATATCTGGTTTGGATGCTGTGTTGCATTTAGTTTCTTCACAACTTTTGCATTTGGAGAGGATCCGGGGGGCCCTCCGGGGCCGGGACCTGATCCGGGTCCGGGTGATCCTCCGGTGGGTGGATCTGTTGATGGAGGTCTCTGGATGTTGATTGGAATGTCAATCCTTTATCTTGTGTACCGTATTTATAATTACAGATGGAATAAAATTCATAAGCAAAAGACCATCCGGAAGTAAAAGTTAAATGGAATAATGCTCTGTAATACTGAGAGCTGAAATTCTACGGCACACTCTTTGTTAGCAAAAAAAAAATTTCCTTACGTAAAAGTTTAAAAAAGTCTTTGATATTAGATGAAATGTTCATACTTTTGCAGTCCTTTTTGTAAAAAAGGGTGCATTTTTTTGATAAAGGAAGATGCATTAATGGATTGGAATATAGATTTTTGATATAACTGATATCTTAGAAATGCCGATGTTAAACTGCTTATTGAATTTGTTCTTTGAAGAAAAAGCAGCGAATAAAAAAAATTTACATCGGCAGGCTTTGATGCCGATGTAGCTCAGTTGGTAGAGCAGCTGATTTGTAATCAGCTGGTCGGCGGTTCGAGTCCGTCCATCGGCTCATAATCCGGGGAAGTTGAAATAAATTCTCCGGAGTTCTTTGAAAAGTTGAAATGAACCGGATCAATTTCCGGGAAAAAATCGGGGAGATACCAGAGCGGTCAAATGGGGCAGACTGTAAATCTGTTGGCTTAGCCTTCGGAGGTTCGAATCCTTCTCTCCCCACAAGTCAAGTGCAAAGTGCAAAGTGCAAAATGCAAA
>JAUZOW010000098.1 GCA_030706225.1 Bacteroidota bacterium
ATGACTGCATCAAAGCCATTACCTGGCTTGCTTTAACCGAATTTGTAAAAATTTTCTGACCCTTCCCGCAAAGGGTTACAACCAGAAAAATCATTATAAATAGAAGCTTTTTCATGATTCAGTTTATTAGATCTTGCTGTTTGTTCTGAAATTTGAAATTACTCTGTATATTTTAATAATCACCGGAGCTAAACTATGAAACAAAAACCATTTATTTCCGGAGAGCCTGATATACTCTTTCTCCAAACTCCCGAAACACAGGGTAATAAAAGTTCGGAACAAACTGGGTCATCAGGATCAGTATCATGTCTTCTTTGGGATCGATCACGAAGTATGTATTGGCCGTACCTGACCACCACAAAGAACCTTTGGAAGCATGGATGACCGATTTCGCCGGATCCTTGACGATAGCAAAGCCATAACCGAACCCCATTCCTGCAAGCAAAGGACCAAAAAAATCATCCTGTGGCTTCATATCCTCTGAAATCCGGTTGGTAGCCATTAATTTTACTGTATTGGGCTGAAGAATGCGGACCCCTTTATATTCTCCTTGATTCAGCAGCATTTGGGCGAAGATCATGTAATCGGATGCAGTGGAATATAATCCTCCGTTCCCGGAGATAAATTTCACAGGTTTTGTAATATCACCTGTATCCGGTTTTATCATTTTAATGCCTGTGGAATCATCCGGACAATACACTTCGGCAACTCGTTTGAGCTTTTCAGTCGGAACATAATACTCTGTATCTTCCATCTTTAAAGGTATGAAGATCCTGTTTCTGAAAAACTGGTCCAACGGCATTCCGGAAACCACTTCTACCAGATAAGACAAAACATCTGTCGAACGGCTGTAATTCCAACGGGTACCGGGTTGATACAAGAGCGGGATTCCGGAAAGCTTTTTTATCATATCTTTCAATGTACCGTCGGAAAGATTGGCGGCCCGGTACATTGAATCTACCGGAGAATCTCCCCATCCACCGCTTAATCCGGATGTGTGTGATAAAAGATCGCTGATGGTCATGGGTCTGATGGCTTTTTCAACATGAATTCCATCCTTGCCTGTACTGGAAAAAACTTTCAGATCCTTGAATTCCGGAATGTATTTTGAAACCGGATCGTCCAACCTGATCCGTCCTTCCTCGTACAGCATCATTACCGCTACGGTGGTGATCGGTTTTGTCATGGAAGCGATTCTGAAAATCGTATTAAACTGCATAGTCTTATCGGGCCCCATCATTCCGTATTTACTGAATTCAACGATTTTTCCATGACGTGCTACCATAGTGATCAAACCCGGTAGCTTATGTTGATCAATATATTGCTGCATCAAAGGCTTTATCAGATCTGACCATTCCGATGAAAGGCCTTCTTTCTCCGGCTTTTCAGTTATAAATCTGCTTTGTTCACGCGAATAACTACCTAAGAAAACGAAAACAAAAAACAAACAGATTGATTTTTTCATGATTTCTAATGTGGAAATTTTTGTTTATCAAAAGTAAGGTGTAAAAAGCAAACCCAAAAACATTTAACCGGCTTTTTCCAGGTATTTGACCAATCTCTCAAATGTCTGTATCTTTGTTCATCGGAGAAAGAAAGAATGGACAGCCATCAACAGATTATCCAAAAGTCGCATCAGCGTAGCAGGTCATTAGGTGTGAATCCCGACCGGATTATTCCAGGGAAGATTCTGACCGGACATGATTTGGAGAAATGCCTGGCTCACCGGAAAGAGTTGATCAATACTGTCACACCTTTTATTAACGAGCTTTATAATTTCCTGAAAGGGTCGGGTTTTTTTGTGATTCTTTCCGATGAAAAAGGTTGTATTCTGACACTCACCGGGGATGAGGATATTATAAAAGAGGCTCGAAAATATAAAATGGTACCCGGGGCAATAATGACGGAAGAAAGCGTGGGCACAAATGCCATAGGGACTGTTCTTATTGAAAATAAACCTCTTCAGCTGACGAAAACGGATCATTATGTAAAAGCTTACCAGCGGTGGACCTGTTCGGCAGCGCCTATACATGATCCGGAAAATAGAATGATCGGGACGATCAATCTGACGGGAAACAGTGAAAAAGCTCATCCGCATACGCTGGGTATTGTTGTGGAAACGGTAAGAACTATTGAGAACCATCTGGAAAATGTTGAAATCCAGAAGCAGTTGTACGATTCCAACATGTATGCGTTTGCCATGATGAATAACCTTTCTTATGGCATCTTTGCAATTGATTTGAACGACAATATTCACTGGGTCAACAATACGGCTTGTGATACATTGAACATCAGGCGGTTGAATCTGCTAAACCAGCCTATTATCCGGTATGTCAGGGATTGGAGCAAGCTTAAACGTACAACCCTTGTCAATGGTAATATTCAGGATGAAGAAGCGATCCTGACCTATAACAATGAAAGCGTCACGTATCTGATTAACCTGTTTCCGATTGAGACTCCTGAAAAAGAGATTCTGGGTTATCTTTTATCTTTCCGGCCGCTGAGCCGGATGCTTCGTTTACTGAACAAATACACAGGTCAGCAGGCAAGGTTCACTTTCGGGGATATTATTGGTATATCAAAAAAAATCAAGGATACGCTGAGCTATGCAAAAACAGTTGCCAATAGTCCTACGACGCTATTGATTACCGGGGAAAGCGGGACAGGAAAGGAAGTTTTTGCTCAGGCTATCCATAATGCAAGCGATCGTCGCGATGAGCCGTTTATTGCGCTGAATTGCGGGGCAATTTCTCCTGGTCTGATTGAAAGTGAGCTTTTTGGTTATGCGGACGGGGCGTTTACCGGAGCAAAAAAAGGAGGGAATCCTGGAAAATTCGAACTTGCCAATAAAGGAACACTATTTCTGGATGAAATAGGAGAAATGCCGGTTGATATGCAGGTACGCTTACTCAGAGCCCTTCAGGAAAATGCGGTTAACCGGATCGGTAGTTCAAAGACCATTCCGGTGAATGTCAGGATCATTGCAGCTACCAATAAAAACCTGGAAGTGGAGATCAAAAAAGGGAAATTCCGGCTTGATCTTTTTTACCGGTTAAATGTAGTCCCTTTGCATATTCCGCCTCTCCGCGAAAGGAAAGAAGATATTATGCCACTGCTGAAGTATTTTCTGAAGCATAAGGCTTCCAAATTGAAAAAAACTGTTCCCCGGATTGATGATGATTTGGCTGACCGGATCATGATTTACAACTGGCCTGGAAATATTCGTGAAATTGAAAATTTTGCCGAAAAACTTGTCATTCTGGGAGGAAATCTTTCTCCTGATATGATGGACGATGAATTCCGGGCTATTCATGCTAATAAAGAAGAGAACCTTTCTGGAAAACCGGATAATTTTCATGAGCAGCTAAAACCCAGACTACAAACACTACAAGATACTGAAAAAGAAATGATTATTCAGACATTTGAAATTCTTGGAAATAATATAAGCCAGGTGGCCAAATCTCTTGGGATTAGCCGGAATGCACTTTATCAAAAAATGAAAAGATACGAAATCAGGCATCCGGGTTAGTTTTCTTTCCTTTTTTTATCCTTTTATTTTTCTAAAGGTGTCCTGAAAAATCACAGTGTCATTATTCAGGACAAGATTAATTTGATGAGTGTTCATAATTAGTACATTAATTGTTACGTGGATATTTTACGGTAACAGTTAAGTTGTTGATATTTAATTTAATAGTTGTTTTGGCACGGTATCTGTAATAGTGGGGGAAAACAAAATATATTCTAACCCACTTTAAAAAAATAAAAGAATATGGCACGATTCACATTACCGAGAGACTTGTATTTTGGTCACGGTACCTTAGCAGAATTAAAAAACATTAAAGGGAAAAAAGCAATCATCGTTGTTGGTGGAAGTTCAATGAAAAAGAACGGATTCCTCGACAAAGCGGAAGGCTATCTGAAAGAAGCCGGATTACAGGTAAAACTTTTTGAAGGAGTGGAACCTGATCCTTCCGTTGAAACCGTACTACGTGGTGCGGAAATGATGCGCCAGTTTAATCCCGACTGGATTGTAGCAATCGGAGGAGGATCCCCCATTGATGCAGCAAAAGCTATGTGGATTTTCTATGAACACCCGGAAGCAAAATTTGAAGAAGTTGCAAAACCTTTCAATATTCCTCCATTAAGGAATAAAGCACGCTTCATCGCTATTCCTTCTACCAGTGGTACTGCAACGGAAGTCACGGCATTTTCAGTTATTACCGACTATAAAACTCAGATCAAGTATCCGTTGGCTGATTTTGAGATCACCCCGGATATTGCCATCGTGGATCCGGAACTGGCTTACACCATGCCACAGAAACTGACTGCCCACACAGGAATGGATGCTCTGACACATGCTATTGAAGCGTACACAGCAAGTAACCGGAGTGATATCTCCGATCCTCTTGCATTAAAAGCCATCATTATGGTTAAAGATAACCTGGTGAATTCATACTCCGGAAATAAAACAGCCCGTGACAATATGCATATTGCACAATGTCTTGCAGGTATGGCATTTTCCAACGCTTTATTGGGTATTGTCCACAGTATGGCTCATAAATCAGGCGCTGTTTTCCATATTCCTCACGGATGCCTTAATGCCATCTATCTGCCTTATGTTATTGATTATAATAAACGGATCTGTGCTTACCGGTATGCAGATATCGCTCGTTTTATCGGGCTTAAAGGAAAAACAGATCTTGAACTGACAGATTCTTTGCGTGAATTTATCAATAAAATGAACAAACAGTTGAATATCCCGTCAACATTGAAAGAATACGGTATCCTGGAAGAAGATTTTCTGCATAATGTCGACCGTATTTCTAAAAATGCGGTTCTGGATGCTTGCACCGGATGCAGTCCGCGGGAAACCAAAGCTGAAGACTTTAAGAAATTATTCGAAGCAGCCTATTATGGCCGTAAAGTGAATTTCTAAACTTATATCTGGAGATTGCCCTGTTGCTTAGGTATATAGGGATCTGTTAAAAGCCCGGGGCAATCTTTTTTATTAAATAGTATTAAAAACTAAAAAACAATGTTCGTAATCCTGGAGAAAAAAAGATTAAACCCGGATGTTCTTGAAATGAAAGTTTCAGCACCAAGAGTCGCTGAGTTTGCCCAACCCGGGCAATTTGTTATCGTGATTCCGGATAAAACCGGGGAACGAGTGCCCCTGACGATTTGTGATTATGACCGGAAAGCAGGCTCTGTCACGATTGTTTTTCAGGTTGTGGGTCTGTCTACCCGTAAAATGGCCAGGCTGGAAAAAGGAGATGCTTTTGCTGACTTTGTAGGCCCACTTGGAAAATCCTCGGAATTGATTTCCGAAAGTCCGGAAGAGCTTTCCGGTAAAAATATTTTGTTTATTGCCGGCGGCGTGGGCGCAGCACCTATATATCCTCAAATGAAATGGTTGAACAGCCATGGGAAAAAAGCTGACCTGATTCTTGGTGCACGAGATGCCGGACAACTGATTCTTGTTAAAGAATTAAAAGAAAATGCGAACAAAGTATTCATCACAACCAACGATGGCAGTGCCGGTACAAAAGGATTCGTGACCGGGCCGTTGAATGATCTGCTGCTTAACCGTTCCTGTCATTATGATCGGATTATTGCGATCGGTCCGTTGATAATGATGAAATCGGTTGCCGATCTTACCCGGTCCTTTAATGTAAAAACAATTGTCAGCCTGAATCCATTGATGATCGATGGAACAGGGATGTGCGGAGCCTGTCGCGTTACAATCGGAAACCAGACAAAATTTACGTGTGTGGATGGCCCTGAATTTGACGGACATCTTGTTAACTTTGAAGAAGCAATGCGCCGTCAGGCCATGTATAAACCGGAAGAAAAAGAACACGATCATCTCTGTAATATGGATTTAGCTGTTGAAGAATCTCATTCTAAAAGTTTGAAATAAAATGATTACAAATAAAAGAATACCGGTAAGGGAACAAAAACCTGAAATACGTCGCAATAATTTTAATGAAGTCTGTCTTGGCTATACGAAGGATGAAGCCATTGCCGAAGCATCCCGTTGCCTTAACTGCAAAAAACCATTGTGTATTACCCAATGTCCGGTTAATATCAATATTCCGGACTTTATTCAGCATATAAAAAATTCAGAATTTGAACTGGCTGCAAAAAGCATTGCCCGTGCTTCCTTATTGCCTGCTATTTGCGGAAGAGTATGTCCTCAGGAAACTCAATGTGAGGGGCAATGTATTATGGGTAAAAAGAACGATGCCATTGCGATCGGGAAGTTGGAAAGGTTCATTGGCGACTGGAGCAGTGAACATTTGCCAACACCTGAACTTCCTAAAATCCAAAATGGACACAAAGTGGCTGTGATCGGAAGTGGTCCGGCCGGATTGACTTGTGCAGCCGACCTTTCCCGTATGGGTTATTCGGTTACCGTTTTTGAGGCTTTGCATAAAGCTGGTGGCGTCCTGGTATATGGAATTCCTGAATTCCGGTTACCCAAAGATACTGTCGTTGCTCATGAAATTGAAAACATCCGGAAAATGGGTGTTAAAATCGTTACCGATGCTGTAATCGGGAAAGCAGGTAGTATTGATGAATTGATGAATAAAGAAGGGTATGATGCAGTGTTTATTGCTTCCGGAGCAGGTCTCCCGAAATTCATGAACATTCCCGGAGAAAATCTCAACGGCGTTCTCTCTGCCAATGAATTTCTTACCCGGATCAATCTTATGAAAGCTTATAACGATGATTACGATACTCCCGTTAAAACCGGGAAAAAAGTGGCAGTAGTAGGCGGAGGAAACGTAGCTATTGATTCGGCACGTGCTGCATTGCGACTGGGTGCTGAAGTTACGATTGTTTACCGCCGTTCGGAAAATGAATTGCCTGCCCGTAAAGAAGAAGTAAATCACGCTAAAGAAGAAGGCATTCAGTTTCGTTTCCTGACAAACCCTGTTGCTGTGATAGGCAATGAAAAGGGTTGGGTAAAATCTTTGAAATGCATTCAGATGAAACTTGGGGAACCGGATGCAAGCGGCCGTCGCCGTCCTGTCGAAATTCCCGGTTCTGAATTCCTGATGGATGAGGATACGGTTATCATGGCACTGGGTACATCACCAAACCCACTTATTTCAAGCACAACTCCTGGACTTGAAGTCAATAAACACGGATGTATCAATACGCTTGAAGATAATGGGTTAACTTCCCGTGAAGGAGTTTTTGCCGCCGGTGATGCCGTCACGGGTTCTGCTACGGTCATCCTGGCTATGGGCGCCGCCCGTAAAAGTGCTGTAGCTATCGACCATTATATCCGGACAAAATATAATGAACAAACCCATGAAGACAAGTAGTAATCCTCTCCGTGACATTCCCATAGATACCTTCCTGCGAATTCCAGGTTATCTATCGGTCCTCAGATCGTTTCAGCAACAAAGCCGGGATTATGTTTCTATAAACCGGATCTCAGGTTGCATGGCACTCCAGCCTTTCGTGATTGCCAACGATTTTGAGTACCTGGGAATTCCTGATGTCTGCAACGGGATCCATGAGGTTAAGTCACTGATCAATAAGATTGAACAAAACCTCGAGGTGAAAGAAAATAAAGCCCTTGCTTTTATGGCTGGTATTTCTCCGCATATCCGCGATATTATTCAGGAAAAATACCTGGAAAACCCCGAGTTCAATGTAGTGGCAATTTTTGATAAAAATCCTGTTACTCCGGGAACTACTTTGCTGGGAATACCTATACTCGACTCTTCCAGGCTGATTACGCTTGCTCAACGTCTGAAAGTTACAAGAGGAATCCTTTCTTCCACTCCGGAGGATGCGGATTATTACTATCATCTTATGGTACAAGCCGGTATTCTGATGATCCGGAACCATTCCGGTAAGGATTTCGAACCGGCAAACGGTTGCTCTATGATCAATATTGCAACGTTTTACAAGAATGATAATTCAAACAAATGATATAATCTTTCCAGGGGAAACCCTTGAAAGGTTCCAGGTAGTATTGTTCTGAAATAATTCATTCTCCAATTGAATATGAGCACACCTGTTATTTATACCGAGAAAAATAATTGCCAGGATTGCTATCGCTGTATTAAACAGTGTCCTGTCAAGGCGATTAAAGTTGAAGAAAACAGTGCGTCTATCGTTCATTCACTATGCATTTACTGCGGGAGATGTATACAGAGCTGTCCGGTGAAAGCTAAAAAATACCGTGAAGATCTGGATAAGGCACAGTTGTTAATCGATTCCGGCGAGAAGGTTGTAGCCTGCCTCGCTCCGTCCTGGATATCTGATTTTCCTGAATATTCACCTTTACAATGGTTTACACTTATAAAGAAACTTGGATTTTATGCCGTTTCTGAGACTGCCATAGCTGCTGAATGGATAACGGAAACTTCCCGAAAATGGTTGGAAAAACAGCCTGCCGGCGTTTACCTTTCAAGTTGCTGCCCTGTTGTTGTGAACTATATCTGCAAATATGTACCGGAGTTTAAAAATAACCTGGCTCCTGTATTTTCGCCCATGCTGGCACACGGGTATTTAATGAAACAAACTTACGGGAACGATATTAAAACCGTCTTCATCGGGCCTTGTGTGGCTAAAAAGGAGGAAGCCGATGCCTATGATAATACAATAGATGCGGTCATCACTTTTCAGGAATTAAGAAAATGGATTGAAGAAGAGAAAATTTCCATTAATAAAACCAGCGATGACCTTCCGGATGAATTTGTTATAGGAAAACCTAAAACCGGAAAGCTTTTTCCAATCGACGGCGGAATGCTTGCAAATATTAAAAAAGATGTTTCAGCTACCGATGTCGAGAATATGACATTTTCCGGAATTAATAACATACGTGAGGTTCTGAATGAAGTTCAGTCCTGGAATGTGGATCATAAAATCTTCCTTGAATTGCTGGCATGTGAAGGAGGTTGCATAAAAGGGCCCGGAACATATGATAAGGAAGGGTTAGCATCCAAAAGGCTAAAGATCATTTCTCATTTTCTCAATTCCGGGGACGGAGGAGTTAAATACAAAGAACTTACCGGAACCGGGGATGCACCGGAAACTCATTTTACGCGGATTTTACCTGCCATTACCTGTGTTTTTAATGATGAAGATATCCGGAATGTTCTGTTTTCCATGGGTAAATACACAGAAAAGGAAGAGTTGAATTGCTCGGGTTGTGGGTATGATAACTGCAGGGAATTTGCCAAAGCTATGCTGGAGGGTAAGGCGGAACGAGCCATGTGTATCTCATACATGAGAAAAGTCGCTCAGCATAAAGCTTCTGTGTTGTTGCAAAAAATGCCATCAGGAGTCGTCATGGTGGATGAAAACCTGCATATTATCGATTGCAATAAAAAGTTTGCTGAGATGATGGGAAAAGAAGCACAGCTGATATTTGAAACCAATCCGGGATTGTCAGGTGCCGATCTGAAAAAATTGCTTTCTTTTCATAAATATTTCTCTTCCGTTATTGAAACAGGAGAAGAAATGATTGAACGGGATATTCGTGAAGATGGGAATTTTTTTCATCTTTCAGTTATCTCAATTCAGAAATACAAGATCATTTGCGGTATTATTGAAAACATGCGTGAACCTGAAGTTCAGAAGAGATTGATGATAAGTCGTATACGTGATGTGATTACACAGAATATGGAATCTGTCCAGCGTATTGCTTATCTTTTAGGTGAAAATGCTTCTTATACGGAATCAATGCTTCATTCTATTCTGGATTCAAATAATGAAGAGGAAGAAACGATAACAAAATAATCGGGCATGTCTCCTTTCGGGCATAAAGAAAATTCTTTCGTCGAGGTCGGTGTATCACAGGAAAACAAATCCGGTTGCCCGGTTTGCGGGGATGTATTTCTTTCCCGGAAGATTAAAAGTGAAAACCGTTATGTAGCCGTTCTTTCTGATGGCAT
>JAUZOW010000099.1 GCA_030706225.1 Bacteroidota bacterium
TGTCGAAATACAGGATTCCACCGGCAGAATCCAGATTTACCTGAAGCGGGATGACCTTTGCCCAGGTGAAGATAAAACTCTGTACAATACCGTTTTCAAGAAATTGCTGGATATTGGTGATATCATCGGTATAACCGGTTTCGTGTTCATCACCCATATGGGAGAAATCACCATTCATGTCCGTTCATTGAAGCTTCTTTCCAAAGCACTTCACCCATTGCCCATTGTGAAAGAGAAAGAAGATACGGTATATGATGCATTTTCAGATCCCGAACTGAGATATCGTCAGCGGTATGTGGATCTGATCGTCAATCCGGATGTTCGCGATGTATTTGTCAAACGCGCTGCATTGGTCAATTCCATGAGGTCGTTTCTGAGCGCTAAAAAATATCTGGAAGTGGAAACCCCGATTCTTCAGCCTATTTACGGAGGAGCCGCTGCACGTCCTTTTACAACATACCACAATACTCTCGATATTAAGCTTTACCTCCGTATTGCCGATGAGCTTTACCTTAAACGCCTTATTGTCGGAGGTTACGACGGAGTGTTCGAATTCTCGAAAGATTTCCGTAACGAAGGCATGGATCGTTTCCATAACCCGGAATTCACCCAGATGGAGCTCTATGTAGCATACAAAGATTATGAATGGATGATGAACCTGGTGGAAGAAATGGTGGAAAAAATCGCCATGGATCTTCATGGTACCACAAAGATCAAAGTGGGAGACCATGAAATCGATTTCGTTCGTCCCTGGAAACGTTTCACCATGTATGAAGTCATTCAGCATTTCACAGGTATAGATATTACAGGCAAATCGGAAGAAGAATTGATCAGGATAGCCACTCAGCTTGAAGTTCCAATCGATCCTACAATGGGAAAAGGGAAGATCATCGACCAGATCTTCGGAGAAAAATGCGAACCCAATCTGATTCAGCCCACCTTCATTACCGACTACCCTGTTGAAATGTCACCGCTGGCCAAGAAACACCGTTCAAAAGAAGGCCTTGTGGAACGTTTTGAAGCCATGTGTAACGGAAAAGAAATCTGTAATGCCTTCTCAGAGTTGAACGATCCTATCGATCAGCGTGAACGCTTTGAAGGACAGCTTGAGCTTGGCAGAAGAGGCGATACAGAATCGATGGTACTGGATGAAGATTTCCTCCGTGCTCTTGAATTCGGAATGCCCCCGACCGCCGGCCTGGGTATCGGTATCGACCGGCTGACAATGATCATGACGAATTCTCCATCAATTCAGGATGTCCTCTTTTTCCCACAGATGAAACCGGAAAAGTAAAGTGTACCGAATATTTAGCTCATGAACAAGAAAACCGGAACAGCGAAATTTTCAGTTATTTCCAATGCCTCACTTACCATACTTAAGATCATTGCAGGAATACTCAGTGGCTCGATCAGTATTTTGTCGGAAGCGATCCATTCATTTATGGATTTGCTGGCAGCTATCATTGCTTTTTTTGCGGTGCGGATTTCCGATACTCCGGCAGATGAACGGCATCCTTACGGACATGGAAAATTTGAAAATGTTTCCGGTGTTATTGAAGCTTCCCTGATCTTTGTAGCTGCCTTCTGGATCATTTTTGAAGCTATTAAAAAAATCATTAGTCCAAGACCCGTTGAATCAGCAGGCATTGGTTTTATCGTAATGGTAATATCTGCCGTGGTAAATGTTTTTGTTTCCCGGAAACTATATCATGTCGCCAAGCAAACCGATTCCATTGCCCTGGAAGCAGATGCCCTTCATCTTAAAACGGATGTATTTACCTCACTGGGTGTTGCTGTCGGCTTGCTGCTGATCTGGATTACCGGCTATCATCTTCTCGACCCTATCATTGCTATCATGGTCGCTCTACTGATCCTGAAAGAGTCCTATTCCCTCTTCAACCGGGCTTATGCGCCATTGCTGGATGTTTCCTTGCCGAAAGAAGAGGTGGAGTTGATCATGTCGATCATTGATAAACATTGCAATGACAGGATTTCTTACCATCATCTTCGTACACGTAAAGCAGGAAATTATAAATACGTCGATTTCCATCTCAATCTTGATGAAAATTTAACCGTCAAGGAAGCTCACGAAATCTGCGACCAGATTGAAGGAGATATAAAATCTTCCATTCCTTTTATGGAAGTAACTATCCATGTGGAAAATTTTTAAGAACTTTGTTCGTTATTCCTCATATCCACGCACGATTGTTTGACAAAATCAATCAGATTTGAAATTGGTACCGGATATTCTGTTAACTTTGCAATTCCGGGTACTTACATTAAATAAAAATACGATTAAGCTTATGGAGATCAGAAACCTGCTGATATCTTTTTTCCTACTTTTCCCCTTCATGCTATCGGCACAGGATCCCCTTCTACCGGATTCTGTATTTCGGAAAAAGAAGAATTTTGTTGAAGATGACCCAGTTGTTGCAATGCTTGACAGCCTTTCAACTTTAAAAATATTCAGAGATAATACTTACTCTTCACCAGCTTCCAGTGCATCGACTCCGGTTTATTCCTCAACAGGAACAATTCCGAATTTTTCGGATTCAGTGTACCGTGACCGCATAAAGAAGATGAGCCAACAGTCTCCTTTTGAATATATTTTCAACGATGATGTCAGGAAGTTCATCGATCTGTATGCCATCAGAAAAAGAGGACTGACTGCCCGTATTTTAGGACTTTCCCAGATATATTTCCCTCTGTTTGAAGAGCAACTGGACAAATTTAACATGCCTCTTGAGTTGAAATACCTTGCCGTTATCGAATCCGCATTGAATCCTGTTGCCAACTCCCCTGCCGGAGCCAAAGGACTCTGGCAATTCATGTACAGTACGGGAAAAGGTTACGGCCTTAAGATTTCTTCTTATGTTGACGACCGGTTTGATCCTTATAAATCAACCATCGCCGCTTGCGAACACCTTACCGATCTTTATGATATTTATGGAAACTGGTCACTGGCACTTGCAGCCTACAACTCCGGTGCAGGAAATGTGAACAAAGCCATTCGCAGGGCGGGCGGAGTCAAGAATTTCTGGCTTATCCAACATTATCTTCCGAAAGAAACAAGATCTTATGTCCCTGCATTCATTGCAGCCAGCTATGTTCTGACATATGCCCGGGAACATAATATCACTCCCATCGACCCCGGAATCCTCTTCTATGAGATAGATACCGTAACAGTCCGTAAACCCCTGACTTTCGATCAGCTTTCGGAAATGCTGAATATTCCCATGGAAGAAATTGTTTTTCTGAATCCTTCCTTCAAGCAGGGCGTTATACCGGCTACTGCCGATAATCCTTACAAACTCCGGCTTAGAAAAAAATTCATCGGTGACTTCATCAATAATGAAGATGCCTTGTATGCCTACAAAACAAGGAAAGGCCTTGAACAGGATTCCCTGATGGCTTTGATCGCTCTGAGTACCAGAGAAACAACCCAGTATGTGGTAAAAAGTGGGGAAACCATGGCCAGCATTGCGAGAAAGTTTCACATGACTACAGGAGACCTGAAATACCTGAACAATATTAAAAAGAACTCTGTAAAGCCCCGTCAGAAGCTTTTTGTTTATCTGCCTCCTAAAGGAAAAGTCTATTCTTCCAGTCCTGTTGCAGCTGTTTCAAATGAGACAACGAATGAAACAACACATAAATCAGGAAATGAAACGGCACAAACCAACGCCCTTTCCGAAGAAACTCACGAAAAAGCTACGAATCATTCCAAATCCTCATCCAAAAGTTCAAAATATTCATCTAAGACCTCTTCCCAGGATCAGATTTCTTCCTCTTCTTCTTCAGCAACCCGCTTTCATGTTGTTCAAACCGGTGAAAACCTCAATAAAATCTCTCAGAAATACGGCTGTAGCATCAACGATATTATTCAGTGGAATAAACTGAAAAATTCAAATATTATGGTCGGCCAGAAACTGAAAGTAGCTGCCCCTGAAATCCATACCTCCTCCGCCGAAACCGAAGCATCCGGTAAACCTACGGCATCCCTTTCGCATAAAACTACTGCAAAGGATAAAAAAGAAAAGGACATTGAAAAGGAAAAGGATAAAAAAGATAAAAAGGATAAAAAAACCAAACCTGTCGTTCAGAAATATATCTGGTATACCATCAAACCCGGTGATAATCTATGGGAAATTGCAGCTAAATACGACGGTGTTACCGTCGCTCAGATTAAAAAACTGAACGATATATCCAATATAAATCACTTAAAATCAGGTCAAAAAATTAAAATCATGGCGGCTGAATAAAATTTGAAAAATTTTCACCGGTTATTATTTTTTTTGTTTAATTTTGACCATTTGGTTAAACTTAATGTTTAAACCATTTGTTTAAACCACATGATCAATAGTCAAAACACTACCGAGCAAAAAATCCTGGACGCAGCCAGAAAGGTATTCCATCAAAAAGGATACGATGGAGCCAGGATGCAGGAAATTGCTGAAGAAGCCGGGATCAATAAATCACTGCTGCATTATTATTTCCGTTCCAAAGACAACCTTTTTGATGCAGTATTTACGGAAGCAATGAATGGGCTTCTTTCCAGGATCACCGGGATCATCACTTCGGAAAAGTCATTGGAAGATAAAATCCGGTATATCTTCAATGATTATATCTCTTTCCTTCAGAAAAATTCATACGTTCCCTGGTTTATTATTAATGCGGTTAACCATTGTCCGGAAAAGGTGACTTCCGTCCTACATGAAAACAACATCGACCCTGATAAGATATTTAAATATCTCAGGGACTCGGCGTCCGCTGAAGAATACGGAAAACCTGACTTCCGTCAGCTTTATGTGAATATAATTGCCTTGTGTGCTTTCCCTGTAGTTGCCAAGCCGATATTAAAAGATCTTTTGGGCCTGACCGAAGAGGGATATCAGCAATTTCTGGAAGAAAGGAAAACCATTCTCCCTGATTTTTTCATGAACGCAATCCGCAAAAAATGAAACGAATCTCAATCATTCCGGTCATTCTTCTTTTGTGTCTTACTGTTAAAGGACAAAATGCCGATACACTTACCCTCGATTTCTGCTATTCACAGGTTGAAAAGAACTATCCTCTGGCACGCCAGATCAACCTCATCGGTAAGTCATCTGAAATCCGTATCCGGAACGCCGGGAAGAATTATCTTCCCCAAATGTCACTCAACGGAAGTGCTTCGCTTCAATCAGATGTCACCAAAATCAGCGTTAATCTTCCAACCAATTTCCCGGCGATTCATTTCCCGGAACTCAATAAAGATATGTACAAGGTAAGTCTTGATGTAACCCAGCCTGTATATGACGGTCATGTTACTTCTTACCAGGAAAAACTTGAAAACTATAACAAGCTGGTCGACCAAAAAAATACTGAAGTCGAGTTATATAAGCTGAAAGATCAGGTTAACCAGTTATATCTCAATATTTTACTTGTCCAGGAAAACCAGCGAATTCTCGCAGCTAACCGTGAACAACTTGAAAGTAAACTGAAGGAAATACACTCCGGTATCTCCAATGGAGCTGTTTTGGCTTCCAATGCAGATGCCCTTGAAGCTGAAATCTTAAAGATCGACGGAGAGCTTGACGGAACCCGGATCGATCGGGAAGCTGCCATTAGCATGCTTTCGGAATTGATCTCGACAAATATTTCTTCCTCTGCAATCCTGACATTACCGGATATTAAGCTAACCACAACCTCTCCCGATGACCGCCGTCTTGAACTCCAGTCATTATCTATCCAGCAGGAAAGATCAACGCTGATGAAGAATATGGTGACTACAAAATGGAACCCGAAACTCTTTGCCTTCGGACAGGCAGGATACGGACGACCAGGATTTAATATGCTTTCAAATGACTTCTCTCCTTTCTGGATCGTAGGGGCTAAGGTTACCTGGAATTTTTTTAACTGGAACCAGAATCGTAATGAAAAGAAAATTTTTGATATTCAGAAAGATATACTAAATGTCCAGAAAGAGGTTTTTGATAAGAATATCAAAATCGCATCCGAAAAGAATCTCTCGGACGTGAATAAAATGGCGGAAATGATCCTGAAAGACGAACAGATCATCGACCTCCGCTCACGAATCACCCGGACAGCTTCTGTTCAGCTTGATAACGGAACCATTACCTCCAGCGAATACGTCAGCCGAATGAATGAAGAAACACAGGCAAAACTTACCCTGGAAATACATAAAATCCAGCTTTTAAAAGCTAAACTGAATTATTTATATAATCTTGGTAATTTATAGATAATATGAAAAACAGAATCCTTTTTTTCATAATCATCCTTTTTGCTGCGGGATGTTCTGGTGAGAAAAACCGGCCCGACGCATACGGTACTTTTGAAGCTACGGAGACAGTGATCTCTTCGTTGTCGAACGGCAAGATCCTGTGGCTGAAACTAGAAGAGGGGCAAATTCTGGATTCCGGTCAGGTAGTCGGAGTGATTGATACCGTCGACCTATCATTGAAGAAAAGCCAGGCAAAAGAGGTGAAAGAGGCAACTGCTGCCCGGATCAATGATCTTCAGGCACAAATTGCTGTGCAGGAACAGGTACGGAAAAACCTTTTAGTAGATAAAACTCGGCTTGAAAAAATGTTCAAAGAGGGTGCTGCCACGCAGAAACAGATGGATGACCTCAACGGCAATCTCGACCTGGTCGAAAAGCAGATTGCATCCCTCCGCTCACAGTTTACAGGACTGAATGCCCAGGTTGCCGGCAACGAAAAGCAGGTGGAACAGATCCATAAATCTATTCATGATGCCTCTATTGTAAACCCTCTGAAAGGGACTGTTCTAGCTAAATATGCCGAACCGGATGAAGTGGCAACCTATGGAAAACCTTTGTACAAAATTGCTGATCTGAGTGAGCTGGAACTTCGGGTATATGTCAGTGGAACCCAGTTGCCTTATATCAAACTGGGTCAGCAGGTCAATGTTCAGTATGACCGGAATGAAAAATCGAACTTTTCAACCACAGGAACGATCATCTGGATTTCTGAAACTGCTGAATTTACGCCAAAGACCATCCAGACCAAGGAAGAACGGGTAAACCTGGTGTATGCTGTTAAAGTGAAAGTCAAAAACGATGGTTCTTTAAAGATCGGAATGCCGGGAGAGATCCGGTTTATGAATGTAAACAAAGATAAATAACTGCTTCTTTATCTTCCTCATGCGAGATATTTCCATTAACGTTGATAATATATCTAAACACTATGGCACTGTAACTGCCCTGGATAGCATTTCCCTTTCGGTAAACAAGGGTGAGCTCTTTGGTTTTATCGGTCCGGATGGGGCGGGTAAAACTACGCTGTTCCGGATTTTGACCACGCTGATCCTTCCCGATTCGGGAAAGGCTTCAGTAGAAGATCTGGATGTTGTCAAAAATTACAAGGAAATCCGCAGGTCGGTAGGTTACATGCCTGGAAAATTTTCGCTTTACATGGATCTCAGCGTGGAAGAAAACCTGAAGTTCTATGCAACGATCTTCGGAACTACTGTTGAGGAAAATTACGATCTGATCAAAGATATCTACAGCCAGATTGAGCCTTTCCGGAACAGAAAAGCCGGTAAATTATCCGGAGGGATGAAGCAAAAACTGGCTCTTTCCTGTGCATTGATTCATAAACCATCCGTTCTTTTCCTGGATGAGCCGACAACAGGTGTGGATGCAGTATCCCGCAGGGAATTCTGGGAAATGCTGAAACGGCTGAAAGAGGGAGGCATCACCATTCTCGTTTCAACTCCTTATATGGATGAAGCCAGTCTTTGCGACCGGGTTACTCTTATACAGAATGGAAAGATACTGAAGATAAGCACCCCTGGGCAGATCATCAGTGAATACCCCAGGCCGTTGCTGAATATTTCCTCAGACGATATTTACCGGTTGATTCAGGATATGCCTGAATATCAGGGAGTGATAAGCTCACATGCATTCGGGCATTCCATTCATGTCTCCCTTGAAAAGGATATTCCGGATTTTAAGGAAATAGAGACCTTTTTAAATCAGAAAGGGCATAGTAGCGTGGAAATTAATAGAATCACAGCTTCTGTCGAAGATTGTTTTATGGAACTTATGGAGAAGAAATGACCCATGAATAACTTCCGTGAAAATATTATTGTTGTCAAAGACCTTGTCAAGAAATTCGGGTCATTTGTCGCCAATGACCATTTAACCTTTGAAGTCAAAAAAGGCGAGATCTTTGGTTTCCTGGGAGCCAACGGCGCCGGAAAAACTACGGCAATCCGTATTCTTTGCGGACTGTCGTACCCGACATCCGGTGAGGTAATGGTCGGAGGATATAATATCTATACTCAACGTGAAAAGATCAAAAGAAACATTGGGTACATGAGCCAGAAGTTTTCGCTGTACGACGACCTGACTGTTTTTGAGAACATCCGTTTCTACGCTGGTATTTACGGGCTTTCCAAGAAAGAGATTCTCGAGCGTTCCACTATTCTTCTGGAAAAGCTTGACCTTACGGATTCCCGTAACAAGTTTATCCGTGATCTTCCTCAGGGATGGAAACAGAAACTGGCTTTTTCGGTTGCCATTATTCATAATCCCGCCATTGTCTTTCTGGATGAGCCAACCGGAGGTGTCGATCCCATCACCCGGCGGCAATTCTGGAACCAGATCTATGAAGCGGCAAGGCTGGGGATCACGGTGTTTGTCACCACCCACTATATGGATGAAGCCGAGTACTGCGATAGGGTTACCATAATGGTGGATGGGAAAATCGTCGCATTGGATACTCCTCCCGCATTGAAGGAAAAGTACGGTTGTACCAATATGAATGAAGTATTTCTGAAACTGGCCCGTTCCAAAACAGAAACGGTAAATAACAATCTGTCATGAAACGGTTCTGGGGATTTGTCGTTA
This sequence comes from Bacteroidota bacterium, assembly GCA_030706225.1. GTDB lineage: Bacteria > Bacteroidota > Bacteroidia > Bacteroidales > FEN-979 > JAUZOW01. Next base: position 8,876 of record JAUZOW010000099.1, read on the forward strand.
AAGAATTTTACCACATTGTCCGGGATTACCGGACCCTGCTGATACTTTTCGGAATGCCTGCCGTCCAGCTCCTTCTTTTCGGGTATGTCATCACCAATGAAATCAAAGATGCGAAAATCGCGGTTTATGACCCTTGCCGGGATGCAGTCACAACAAAAATTACCGACAAGATCACTTCTTCAGGATACTTCCTTCTTGACCGGGATCTGAAAAGCACTTCGGAAATCGATCCGGCTTTCCGGACAGGGAAAGTCAAGCTGGTAATCGTTTACGAACCCGGGTTTACCCAAAAGCTTACAAAATATGGAAAAGCCGACATCCAGATTCTGGGTGACGCTTCCGATCCCAATACGGCTAACATGTTAGTCAACTACGCGACAGGAATTATCTCTAATTACCTTTCATCCGTCAATTATGCAAAGATTCCCATGCGGATCATGCCTGAATACCGGATGCAGTATAATCCGGAACTGAAAGGAGTCTTTATGTTCGTTCCCGGGATCATGGCCATGCTTCTGATGTTGATTTCAGCCCTGATGACCTCTATTTCCATCACCAAGGAAAAAGAGCTGGGTACCATGGAATTATTGTTAGTATCTCCTTTGCGTCCCGTTCAGATCATCATTGGAAAAGTGATTCCATATGTGGTACTTGCGTTCATGGATGCATGCATTATTCTTTTTATGGGGAATTTCGTGTTTCATGTGCCTATTCAGGGAAATATTGCTCTTTTACTGGCAGAAGCCTTTCTTTATATTACGATGGCGCTGTCGCTGGGAATCCTGATCTCGTCGTTAACCAGCAGTCAGCAAATTGCTATGACGGTATCGCTGGTTGCGCTGATGCTCCCGACCATTCTCCTTTCTGGATTTATCTTTCCCATCGAGAATATGCCGCGGGTCATGCAATGGCTCTGCCAGATCATGCCTCCGAAGTACTTTATAACAATTATAAAAAGCATCATGCTGAAAGGCAACGGTTTCTTATATATATGGAAA